>JBJHDE010000636.1:0-3356 GCA_050486385.1 Planctomycetales bacterium
GCCTTCGACTACCAGCGCCCCGCCGACGACCCCCGCCGCGTCTGGTATCCCGGGTGATTGCATTGGCCCAGGATTCGGGTAGTCTGCCGAAAACCCCCAGGCGGCAAGTCGACATTTGTGAATTTTCATCGAATGTTCACAGCATGACTGGTTGCAGGTTTGTCTGCCCTGTTGGATCGGTGCTCCGACGATGGAGAAGTGCTGATGCTCTCGCGACGCGATTACCTCAAGTTTTCGGGATCCGCGGCCTTGGCCGGTGGGCTGGTCACGCTGGCCTCGGGCGATGAGCCTAGAGTGGCCGAGCGGAAGAGGGTGCTGCGTTTCGCCCACCTGACGGATATCCATGTTCAGCCCGAACGCAATGCCGAGGCCGGCATGACCGCCTGCCTGCACGCGGTGCAGGGGATGGACGACGCGCCCGAACTGATCGTCACTGGCGGCGACTCGGTGATGGACGTTTTCGGCCGACGTGGGGCTGCCCGCAACAATGCGCAAAAGGAAATCTACCAGCGTGTGCTCCGCGATGAGTGTTCGTTGCCGGTCCGCGGTTGTATTGGCAACCACGATGTTCATCACTGGGGCGAGGGCCAAGACAACGAGGGCCAACCCTTGGGCAAGCGCTGGGCTGAAGAATTGCTGGACTTGGAGAAACGCTTTTACCATTTCGATCAGGCGGGCTGGCGGTTCTTCGTGCTGGATAGCACTCAGCCGCGAGGTGGGAACTACACCGCCGGATTGGACGACACGCAGTGGGAGTGGTTCCAGGCCGAGCTGGCCGCCACGCCCCAGGATACGCCGGTGCTGGTGGTCAGCCATATTCCCATCTTCTGTGCCTGTGCGTTCTTTGATGGTAAAAACGAGCATAGCGGCGACTGGCGGGTGCCGGGGGCCTGGATGCACGTGGACGCCCGGCGGATCAAGGACCTGTTTCACAAGCACCCCAACGTCAAGTTGTGCCTGTCGGGGCATATTCACTTGGTCGATCGGGTCGAATACCTCGGCGTGACCTACTGCTGCAACGGCGCGGTTTCCGGCGGTTGGTGGGGTGGCAAATATCAAGAGTTCGCACCCGGATACGCGATTGTCGATCTGTACAACGATGGCAGTTTCGTGAACACCTTTGTCAACTTCGATTGGCCGCCCGCCTGAACCGCATCGCACCTTCTCGAAGTCCTCTGGAACACGCCACCGCGATGTTTGCCTATTCTTGACGGGTTTCCGCTGGGCCGATTCACCCGCAAGCCGCCTCGCCCAGCGTGAACGGCCCATTGCGGTGTTCCACGTGAGGCTGATCCAACCGGAGGGTGAGTTCCAGGCGAGGATCGGCATCTGGCGGCCCGGTGTATTCACCCCGGGCGACCGGACGCCCCCAGCTTGTTGCCGTGATGCCGCGCGAGCGTTGCGGTCGCTTGCCCAATACATCCACGGCTTGCAGTTGCCAGCCGCGACCTCGACGCAACACGGCCACCAACGCCGGGTGACTGGTGGTCAGGCTCACTCGCTGGCCGGCGGCGTGAAAGTGCTGGGCCACGGCATTCAACAGAGCGGTGCCCAGCCCCAGGCCCTGAAACTCGGGACGCACCACCAACCGCGAGATCCGCTTGCGATCGCGATACCCGGCCGCATGCAACACACCGCAGAAGGCCGCCGGACGATTCTGCCATAAGGCCACGAATGCCTGACAGAAGGGGCTGAGCCGGCGGTCCAAGTAATGAAACTCGGCAAACGCGTTCCATAACCCCTGCCGAGCCCGACGAATTTCAAACGCCAAGCGCCGTGCTGGCCGCTCGGCTTGAAACAATCGCGTGGTGGTACAATCGAACCACCAATCAGCCGCCAGCCATTCGGGCAGTTCGCGGCGGTGCGTGACCACCACCATCTGCCGGACAAACCGACCACTGCGCACCGCCCGAGCAACCGCGGCGGCACACAGCTTGGCGCTCACCGCATCCAGGGCGCTGGCAAACTCGTCGATCACCACGCAAGGCTGCCCCGACAGCAACGCCCGGGCCAAGTCGGCACGGAAGCGTTCGCCCTGGCTGAGCGATTTCACGGGGCGAATCCAAGCGGTCACGTGCCCCAGACCCACGGCGGCCAGGCCGCGGGTGATGTGATGAATGGGCCCGGGTTCAAAACCATCAATCAAGGCGGCTTCGTCACTCCAGGCCGCAGGGGCAAGCCGACAGTTGCCAAATGCCGCGGCCGCCAACGACGATTTGCCACTGCCGGAGTGCCCCACGATGGCGCCCACTTGCCAGGCGGCTTCGTGCTCGGGAAGCTCGGCGGTGAACCGTTGCTCTTGGCACGTTGGAATGGAAAGCCCAAACAGGCCCTCAATCTGCCGCAGGCGAAAGCTGGGGCGAATCGCCGTTCGATTTACAAAATCAACACGCGGCACGGCCAGCCCTCGGCAATCAAGCGTTCATAAAGTTCTCGCTGACGATCCTCGTTGCCACATTCCACCAGCAAGGCGCACACACCGGCCGGGGCCTGTTGGTGCCGAAGCGCCGGTTCACGGCGCGTGCGAAGGTCTTGATCGATGGGCGGCGTCGTCGGGGTAACCTCGGCGGAAAGGTCGCGAGGGTTTGGAGGTGGGAAACGGGGCATGGGGGTCGTCCTCAAAGAAATGCACGGTCAACATGGCCAACGTATCACGCACCTCGGCCAGGGCTTCGACGGTGCTGGTGTTCACACATTGAAACTCGCGACACACCCGATCCAGCAACTCGCGATGATGCCGCCGCTCGGCTTGCAGGGACTCGGCGAACACGGCCTGTTCGCGCTCGGCTTGTAGTCGATGCTGCTGTTGGATTTGCACCAGAGTGTCGCTGAACGATTGCTGTTGATTGGCGATCCGGGCCTCGAACCGCGCTTGCTGCGATTCGACACGTTCGCGGGTGTTGCGGTCGTGGGTGGGAATGTACCAACCCAGAAACGTGCCGATGGCCGCCAGCACGGTGGCCAGCAGACCGTAGGCGGTCCATTCTTGCGGGCTGGTGTTTGCCCAGGCGGTCATCAAGTCGATGGGTGGGGTCATCGGCGGTGTCACTCCGGAAGTTGGTCGGTCACGTCACCCAACAGCAAACGGTACACGCGAACCTCGCGGACCGCGGAGCCCGGCGATTCCAGCGGCCGCAGTGTGCGGCACTGGGCGGCGCGGGCCAGCAGCGATTGTTCGCGGCGTCGCTGGAGTTCGGGCAGGCGGTGGTAACGGTCCAACGCCCGCAGCAGCTTGGTGAACTGGTGCTTGGCAAAGTTGTGGATGCCGAGCAGCTCGGTTGGGGTGGTGTTCAGCAAGTCGCGGAGGAAGATCAGTTGCAGCGGGCTGTTTTCCAGCGTGGCGATTGCATGCACGC
>JBJHDE010000637.1:0-3350 GCA_050486385.1 Planctomycetales bacterium
GTAGACCGCACCGTCGGGGCCGACCTCGGCGTCGACGGGAGCGAATCCCACGTCGCCGGTGGTCTCCATCAGGGTTTCCAACTCGGCAGCGTAGCTGGATTGCTGCCGCTCCAAGGGCACGAAGTACAGCCGGCCGTAGGTCCAACACAGGCCAAAAATGCCGTCGCGGTACCGCTCGGGAAAGCCGCGATGCTGGTAAGCAAACATCCCCGTGGGCGAGCCACGGCCGACATTGACCAACCGAGGGACATTGTCAAAGAACGACTCGGGCGGGGCCCAACTGCGGGTCCAGCCGGTCTCGATCCAGCCGTGATGCCGCCCGGCCGCGACATCAAAGAACCGCGTCGGCGTGTACCAAGGCAGCTTGTGCTCGCGTTCGCCGTCGCTGTCGAAAGTGAACACATGCCCGTCGGCGTTGAAGCACAGGTCGTAGGGATTGCGGAAGCCGTGGGCAAACACAATCGATTGCTGGCCGTCGGGGGTGAACCGCAGCACGCCACCGCACTCGGGCCGTCGGATCGGCGAGCCCGGTCCGGCATGATCCTGCTGAATGGCCGCATCGTTGCCGCAGATCAACCACAGGTGACCGTCCGGTCCCCAACACAGGCCGTTGGCACCGTGCTCGGGATGTCGCAGGTTCGTCCAACGCTGGGGTTCGCCATCGCAGCGGCCATCGCCATTGGTATCGCGAACCTGCCACAGGCCGTTGTCGCCGGTGAAGTACAGATGGCCTTCGTGGTCAAACAGCAGTCCCTTGGCACCGCTGCGCGGGCCTTCAAACACCATTTCGGTCGTGTCGGCCTGGCCATCGCCGGTGGTATCGCGGAGCCGTTTGATATAGCCCGGGCCCGAGACCACCACTTGCCCCTGGTGATCGAAGGTCAGGGTGTAGGTGTTGGTGGCCAGCTCGTCGCCCGAGAACAACGCGACCTCGAATCCCTCGGGCACGCTCAAGCCAATTTCGTCGCCGTTGGCCGTGGGCCATGCCACCGCCAAACAAGCCACGCACGCCAACCACCAACTGAATCTGCTCATCGAAACCCTCGCCATCGGCACCCGTCGCGGGAAAAACCACTCTGGGTGCCATGGTAAGTGGCCCACGAACCGGCTGCAACGCAACCGGCCTTGCCCCTCGGACGCTGGCTCAGCCGATGTGCCCTGGGGTGCCGCACTTGCCGGGGGCTCACTCCTCCAGCGGGTCGACCTCTTGCTCGGGGTCATGGACGCTGGTGTCGATCGGCAGGTCCAGCCCGCTGTCGGCCAGAATCCGCTCGCGAATCTCGCGGGTGATGTCGGGATTGTCCTTGAGGAATTGCCGGGCCTTTTCGCGGCCGGCCCCCAACTGGATGTCCCCGTACTTGAACCACGAACCGCTGCGTGCCACCAGCTTGCGATCGGTGGCCAGGGTGAGGATGTCGCCTTCGTAGCTGATGCCGTTGGCGTGCATCATGTCGAACACGGCCACGCGGAACGGCGGGGCGACCTTGTTCTTGACGACCTTGACCTTGACCTCCTGGCCCACGACCTCGTCGCCGTCTTTGAGCTGGCCGATCCGACGCACATCCAGCCGGCACGAGCTGTAGAACTTCAACGCCCGACCGCCCGGGGTGGTCTCGGGGCTGCCGAACATCACGCCGACCTTCTCGCGGATCTGGTTGATGAAGATCACGCAGGTCTTGCTCTTGCTGATGGCCCCGGTCAGCTTTCGCATGGCCTGGCTCATCAGCCGGGCTTGCAGGCCCACGTGCGAATCGCCCATCTCGCCGTCGAGTTCCTTCTTGGGCACCAGGGCGGCCACGCTGTCGATGACAATCACGTCGACGGCGTTGCTCTTGACCAGCATCTCGGCAATCTGCACGGCGTCCTCGCCGCAACTGGGCTGGCTGACCAGCAGCGTCTCCAGGTCGACGCCCACTTTCTTGGCCCAACTCGGGTCCAGGGCGTGCTCGGCATCGATGAAGGCCGCGATTCCGCTGTCTTTCTGGGCATGGGCGATGATGTGCAAGGCCAGCGTCGTCTTGCCGCTGCTCTCGGGGCCGAAGATCTCGACGATCCGGCCCTTGGGCACACCCTTGCCGCCCAGGGCCAGGTCCAACGACAGGCTCCCGGTTGGGATGCCCTCGACCTCCATCGCCCGCCGCTGCCCCAGGGGCATGATCGTGCCTTCGCCGAAGGACTTCTCGATCTGCGAGAGTGTGCTGGTCAGGTTCTCGTTTTTGTAAAGGACACCGGCGAGCCGATCCTCGGTCTTCTTGCTGCTCTTTTTGGCCATGCGGCTTTGGGGCTTCGCGGGGGGAGCGTTGTTGGTCTTCGTCACCATGAGTTTGGCCCTCTCGTTGTACCCTGCAAATTGGGAGTTTCCAGCACATTCGCCCCGACCAACCGGTCGGCAATCCCCAAGACACCTGAGACTATACACCCAAATACTGAACATGCAAACACTAACTAGGGAATTTGACGCAAAAATCCTCCCAGCCCCTCCAACCAATGGGGAGCCAGGCCGGGGTGTGGCGGAATGTTCGGCCAACAAGCGCGATCCAACCGGGCCCGCTATCCGTTGAAGATAGAGGAGTTTAGGGGCGGCACGTCCCAGGGAAGACCGACCGCTCGGGCGAGTCGCGCCGCCTGTGCCCTTGGGGGAGGGCAGGGGAGCCGGCTCGCCAGTTTTCTGCGACCAGCGGCGCGGATTTCTGTTGGATTGTCGCCCCAAGACTCTGAAGATAGTGAAGATTGCGAGGGCGCCTCGCAAAGATCAGGTTGAACTCCGGACTCGGAGGGTACACATGCAGGTTCACGTCTACGGCCAAGGGGTTCAGTTGACGGACCGCCGACGGCGCGGCATCGCCGAGCGAGCCGAACGGATGCTGCACGCCATCGACACCCAGATCCAGCGACTTCAGATTGTCGTTCGCAACGAGAACGGCCCGAAGGGTGGGATCGATAAACGCTGCCGCATCGAGGCTAGTGTTCCGCGACTGGGCACCATCAACGTCAGCGAGCAAGCCGAACGCACCACGTTTGCCGTTCGTCAGGCCCTGCGGCGTTTATGCCGGGCGATCAACGATCGCTTGGGTCGAAAGCGGACCCTGCGGCGAGGTCGTCACGTCAGCGACGCCTCCCGGGCCAATGAGGATGGCCTGACCGAGTGGCTCGGTCGCTGCGAAGGAACGGCTGGGGCCTGACCGCCTGCGGCCCAGGTGCTGGTTGACCAAGCCGTGAGTCGTGACAGTGCGATCTCACTTGCAATACTGAACTTGACGGGAGCCGGCCTCCAAACCTTAACCGGAGTGCCGGTTCCCGCTTTTTTTGGGTTCCTACCAACATCCCTCCCCCCAAACCAAGCCCATGAC
>JBJHDE010000638.1:0-3350 GCA_050486385.1 Planctomycetales bacterium
CCTCGGCTTCGGGATGAAAGATCATCGCCTCGCCCGCCCGTTCGGCATCGGTCTGGTAATCAGTTGCCTCGACGAACTTGCGGAACTGGCCGACGGTCACCTCGGTCGCGCCGATGTCGAAGTCGCACGAGATCCGCACCGGATAGGCGGTCTCCACGTAATCGTGAATCTCGCGTTGATAGGCGCTATTCTTGTGAGTGAGCTGCAACGCGTGCTTGTCGAGCATGCCCATCTCGAAGGTGCCGGCGGGAATCCGCACCAGGGTCATGCTCAGGCTGTTTTTCGCAGTCGGGCGCTCGGCCTCGGCCGTGGCGGCCCCGCCGATCAGCAGGGCCACCACACAGGCGGATGTCGTGAATCGCATCATGAAGGTGGCTAAGCCGATCAGGGGTTCAATGACGCCGGTGCTGTCCTGGAATTCGCCCTCGATGGGCACACCGACCCGGTCGAGCATCGTCTGCCAGACCGAGGCCAACGGCACCGGCTTGTCCAGCTTGAGATGGCCCTGATGCCGCACACCCAGGCCCGCGCCGCCACACACGATGGTGGGCAGATCGTTCTTGCTGTGCTCGAAGCCCATGCCGCTGGATAGCCCCAACACGGTGCGATCCAACAACGTGCCGTCGCCCTCGCGGATGGAGGCCAGGCGATTCAGGAAGTAGGCCCAATGCCGCATGTAAATCTCGTCGACCTTGGCCAGCTCTTCCAGGTTCTTGGGATCGTTGCCGTGATGCGACAGGGCGTGATATCCCTTGGCGACGTTGAACTCGGGATACACGCCGCCGGCCAATTCCTTACGCACCACGTAGCTGACCACGCGGGTTGAATCGGTCTGGAAGGCCAGGGTGATCAGGTCGTACATCAGCTTGGCGTAGTCGTCGTACAGATAATCGCCATTGCCCTCGGGACCAGCCATCTTCTGGTCGTAGGTGCCGTGCAGGTCGTCGGTCTCGATGGGCGGTTTGGGCGTGTCGGCCCATTCCAATCGCCGGGCCAGCGAGTGCTCCAACTCGCGAACGCTATTGAAGTACTGTTCCAACTGGTCGCGGTCACTGCGTCCCAACTGGGACGCCACCTGCTTGGCGTCATCGCGGACCAGGTCCAGAATCGACTGCCGCCGCCGAAACGCATCGCCCTGCTGAGCCCTTTGCTCCGCCGTATCAGGACGGAACAGGCGATCGAACAGCACCTTGGGATCGTTCTCGGCGGCCAACGGCACGCCCTGGTCGTTCCAACTGATCGTGGCCAGGGCCTGGCTGTCAAAATTCGTGCCCCGGTCGACCGACATCTGCAGCGACGGATAGCGCGTCTGGTTGCCAATCGCCTGGGCGGCAAGCTGGTCGGGGCTGATGCGTTGCCGCTCGCCCTTGGCGACCGCGGTGCTGAACGGATAGGCCCCGTTGTGGCCACCGCCATGCGTCAGATAAGTGCCATTGAGCAACGTCATCTGGTCGCGATGGGCGGCCAACGGCCGCAGGATCCGCGAAGGCGCGTAGTCCCGACCGGTTTGCTCGGGCCAGAACTGCCGCATGTTCATGCCCGTGCCAAAATAGAACATCCCCAACCGCGGCGGGGCGTCGGGCGTGGGCGAAGCGATGGCACTGGAGGGCATCATCGCCTCGAGGTACGGCAGCGCCACGGCCACACCGGTGCCCCTGAGGAAGGTGCGTCGCGAGAGGGGTCGGGTCATGGTGGGCTCCAGGTCTGGGGCTCGGGATTCCGTTGGATTGTCACCGGCGCGTCGCCGCGCAGGTGGCCACTATTTCGTGAGGAACGGTTCACTGAGGACCACACCGTGAATCAGCGATCGCAGGGTGTCGCCCTGGTCGGCCATTTCGTCGGCCAGGCGGTCCACCAGAATGCGGTCGCTGGGCTCGACGGGGCGGCCCAGGGCGTAGGTCAGCAGCTTCTGGGTCAGGCCGCGGGCAAAGCGGTCCCGTTGATTCATCAGCAGTTGCTTAAACTCGTGAAAGGTCGTAAACGACTGGCCGTTGGGTAAGGTCCCCGAGGCATCAATTGGCGGGGTGCGGTCACCGCGGAAGTTCTCGCCATCCTGGCGTTCGCGCCACGCGCCGATCACGTTGAAGTTCTCCAGCGCCAGGCCGTAGCCGTCGATCCCGCGATGGCAGGCGGCGCACGAGGCAATCTGCTGGTGCTGAATCAAACGCTCGCGGACGGTGAGCCGCTCGCCTTGGATATTGGGCTCCACTTCGCCGGCGTTCGGCGGGGGCGGATGGGGCGGGTCGTTGAACAGCACCTCGCGAACGTACACGCCACGATGCACCGGCTTGGTGCGAATGCCGTCGGACCCGCCCAGGGCGACACCCGCCATCCCCAGCACCCCACCTCGCGGCGAGTCGGCCGGTAACTTCACCCGTTGGAAGGCATCGCCCTCGACATTGGGTATGCCATAGAACTTGGCCAACCGCTGATTGACCATCGTCCAGTCGGCATCAATGAAGGCCGTGGCCGGATGATCGCTCCGCAGCACCTCGTCAAAGAAGGCCAGGGCTTCGCCGACCATCGCCTCGCCCAGTTGGTCGTCGTAGTCGGGGTACATCCGGGGATCGGGCATGAAGCTGCGAAACGTCTCGACTTGCAGCCACTGACCGCCAAAGCCGCGCACGAAGCCGGCGACTTTCTCATCGGCCAACATCCGGTCGACCTGGGCCGCCAGCACCTGGGGCTCCCGCAGCCGACCCGAGCGGGCCACCGCGAACAGCTCATCATCGGGCATGCTCGACCACAGGAAATAGCTCAGCCGCGAGGCCAGCTCCCAGTCGTTCAACGCCCGCGACGAGTCGCCAGCCGAGGGCTCGACGATGTACAGGAACTTGGGCGAACACAGCACGGCGGTCAGCCCCACCCGCACGGCGTCGTGGAAGCTCTTGCCCAGATCCAGCTCGCCTTGAGCCAGCGTGACGATTCGCTCGACCTCGCCGGGTTCGACCGGCCGGCGGAAGGCCCGAGGCAGCAGCCGTGCGAAGATCGCCCGCAGATACTCTTCGTCCTCGGTGGCGTCGTCGCCCCGGAACAGCAGCAGCTCGTGGCTCCGTGGCGGCCACTGTTCGTACAGCGGGCCCTCGCACTCGATCCAGTCGACATACAGTTTGCGAAGCGTCGAACGATCCGCGGTCTCGGGGTTCGGGCGGCTCCAGGTCAGATTCTCCATCTGTTGCCGCGATTGCAGCCGCATGACCCGCTCGTAGTCGCCGGCTTTGCCGGCCTCGTCCTGTTCGCGGCGAATCTGCGCGCCCGGCCGACTGGTGATGTTGAAGCCGGCCCCATTGACGATCGAGACGTTGTACTCGCCGCACTTGGGATCGCGGGGGACCACGACTTCGTAGACT
>JBJHDE010000639.1:0-3345 GCA_050486385.1 Planctomycetales bacterium
GCTCGAGGCCGGCCATGCGGTCCGCAGTTGCGTCAACCGGCGTCGCGAACCGGTTGACGCGTTGCTGCCGCACGGGCTGGTCGAAGCTGCCAATCCGCGCGAGGCCGCGGCCGGCGCCGATGCCGTCATCACCATGGTGCGCGACGCGGCGGAGACCGGAGCCGTGCTGCGTGGATCCGACGGCGCCTTGGCCGGCCTCGACCGAGGCGCCACGGTGATCGTGATGAGCACGATCGACCCCGATTTCTGCCGCCATCTAGCGGCCGATGTCGCGCCACAGGGCCTTTCGGTCATGGACTGTCCGGTCAGCGGCTTCCCCTTCAAGGCGGCCGAAGGAACGCTCGCCCTGATCGTGTCGAATCGATCGCGAGTCACCGAAGGGCTTCGGACCCGACTTGCCCGGCGGTTGGGGGCCAATATGAGGCGAGTCGTTTTCATTCGTCGGCTCCCGCGGCAGCAGTATCTTGGTCTCATCCAGACCGCGGATGTGCTGTTGGATAGTATCCACTTTGGCGGTGTCAACACGACCTACGATGGCCTGGCCATGAACCAACCCATTGTCACCTGGCCAGGGGCGTATCAGAAGTGTCGCTACACCATGGGCTGCTACCAGCGGATGGGTCTGGGTGACGCCGTGGTCCACTCGGCTGAGGAGTACGTGACCCGGGCGGTGCAATGGGGCACGGACGCGGACGCTCGGGAGGCTTTCCGCGAGCGCTTGGCTGATGCAACCTGGAGGTTGTTCGATGATACATCGGCTGTTGAAGATCATGAAAGACACTTTCTTGAGCTAATTGAAGCATCCCGACGGTGAGTGGCCGTCCTGGCACAATTGCCATCTCAGGGAACGATACTGATCCCTGCAATAGTCCCAGATCACCTCCTGTTCCCGAAATCCGCATTGAATGCGACCGACACCGAGCTTCTGGGGCACGAGTTTGCGCCGGCGGTGCCGATACTCTTTTCCGCTGGCGGATCCTCCCTCGCGGAGCGGTTCGAGCCGCCCTACCAAAGGCCCAGCGTCCCCGGCATCTGTCGTTCGCGTTCCATGCGTCTCACGGCTCATGGCCCTCGTCGTCCGGCTTGATGGGCTGAGCGGCGACGGCGACATAGCCGATCAGGCGGAACTCGCCCGGCTTGGGAATGTATCTTGGGCCTGCTTGCCGCAAGTTGTGAACCGGCTGTGCCTTACACCCGAAATCCACGAGGCGATTCTGTTGCTGCCGTCGACTGTGCGCGGGCGGGGTTCAATAAAGTAATCGAACCTGCGGCCGATGGCGGCCTCGTGATTGGCTGTCAGCGGGCGGTGAAAACCAGCCAGTACGGGGCCAAATTGGGAAGCCCGGTGACAACATTCATCGTGGTTTAGCCAGCCGAGGATCGTGCCGAACATCTGCGCTGCCACGCCCGCGCCGCTGCTGGCTTGAACGCCGGCGAACGCTTTTCCCACCGCTCACGTTTGCCCGCACCGTCACCTCGCGTCGAGCCACGCCGGGCGATGCAATCACGACCCTGGAACAAGCCCTGTCCGGGGCCCAGCAGATTGGCCTCTCGACAACGCTCCGCCCATCGGCCATCTTGGGGGAAGTGCTGCCCCGGTCAATGTCTGGGCGGGGCTGGCTTGGAATCATGCGGACCCTGGCGAGACGCGCCTGACATGATCGATCCGACGCAGAACCTGAAAGCCGAGGCTGGGCTAATCCGCGTGCCGGGCTACCGGATTGAGCGCGTCCTCGGGACCGGGGCGATGGGTACAGTCTATGAGGCCGTCCACGAGAAGCTCGATCGCCGCGCGGCCCTGAAGGTCATCAAGAGCGGGGCCATTGCCGGCGAAGTCGAGCGGCAACGCTTCGAGGACGAGGCCCGATTGCTGGCCCAGTTGCATCACCCGAACATCGTGCAAATTTTCGAGGTCGGCGAGCACGAGGGGCAACCGTTCTTCAGCATGGAGTTCTGCCCCGAGGGCACCCTGCGGACGCAGGTGAGCGACGACACCTCGCCGGCCGAGGCAGCCGCCCTGATCGAGACGTTGGCCCAGGCGGTCCATGCTGCGCACGAGAAGGGCGTCATCCACCGGGATCTCAAGCCCGACAACATCCTGCTGGATGAACAGCGTCGGCCGAAGATCACCGACTTCGGGCTAGCCAAGGAGTTTGCCAGCGGCTCGGGGCAGACGGCCACCGGGGCGATTCTGGGCACCCCGGCCTACATGGAACCCGAACAGACCGCGGGGCGGGCTCCGGAGGTGGGACCGGCGGCCGACATTTGGGCCCTGGGGGTGATGCTTTACGAGATGCTGGCCGGGCAGTTGCCCTTTGAGGGCACGAGCGTGGCGGAACTGCTGGCCAAAATTCCATCCGTGGAGCCGACCCGTCCGAGGCAGCTTCGCCCCAGGTTGCCCCGGGATCTGGAGACCGTCTGCCTGAAGTGCCTGGAGAAGGACCCGGCGCGACGCTACATCACCGCCCAGGCCCTGGCCGAGGACCTGCGACGCTGGCGGGACGGCCTGCCGGTGCTGGCCCTGCGGCAACGTCGTATCTGGCGGTTACCGCCGCTGGTGCTGGCTCTGGAATAGTGGCCGAGAGCGCCGTTCAGACGCTGGAATTGGCCAAGGGGAGTCGCCGATCTTACAATACGACGGAGATTGGCACTGCGGGATTGTTTGCCGGACTAGGAGCGTCAGCCGGAAAGTTTATCGGCGGACTGTTCTCGCGATCCGGTGGTGCGCGACCGGGCGGCGGATCAAGCGTTGACGACCTCCTGGCGAGCGGCCATATTAGCGTAGGTGGCAGCGGTGTAGGGACCATCTCCGTCCCAGCGAGTCTGTCGCTGGCGGCCTAGGTTCGCGCGGCATTCGATAAGTTTCTTGAGAAAGCCGCGGCGGCCGGAGCGGCCTTCTCCGTGGGCGGTTCCGCCACCGGCGAACGGTTGGGCGGGGGTGGAAGTGGAGACGGAGGAGGCGACGCTTGCGATGGAGGTGAGGATGGGGATGGCGATGCCCCAGATGGACGTCGCACGCCAGCCATCCAGCCCTCGGGCATCAGAGAACTGGCCGGCGATTTGGCCCGACTTCAAGTGGAACCAGCCAGATCATCAACAGCCAAGTGCGGCAAGGCGATCCTGTTGCTACCGGCCACTGAGCAACAGTCCTTCAATTACGGAAATGAACTTGCAGCCGATTGCGGCAGTGGCAGGTTCGAGAAGGCTGCGGCGTTTCTGGGGTGGCCGTTGGCCATGGTCTACGTTGGAGCATGGCCCAAATCGCTCTGCTGCGGATGAGGCGGTTGAACCCGCTTTTCGATAGCTACGGCCGTGATGGATGCTGTTGCGGAGCAGCAGCCGTCG
>JBJHDE010000640.1:0-3315 GCA_050486385.1 Planctomycetales bacterium
GACGCGAATAGCGCGAAGACGACCTTACCCAACTTCGCGCTCTTCGCGTCTTGGCGGTTCGTTCTTCTGATTCCGGCAGTCAATGCCGATTCGGTCGCACCGGTGCCCTGGCTTCATCCTAAAGTCTGCCACGGCTTGCTGGCAAGCCGTGCCGTCTGCGGCCAAGCTGCAACCATTCAAGCCGGCACAGCCTGTGAAGATCGTGATCCAGAAGCGTCGATGAAAGTCATTTCGACGATACAAAGCGTCCGTGTTGCAATTCGCCTAGGCCATCTCCCTCTACGACAAGTTCGCCAGTCATTCCTTGATGCAATTCGTCAACCTGGTGGCCGTAAGTCACAATCCTGGTAACCGACAAACGGACAGAAGAACCTGGTTCACTGGAGGTCTTTTCTACAGACTCTCCAGTGGCGGCATCAAAGACCGTTCCAATCTTGACGACCCCGAGATTGACAACACCAGCCAAAATCGTGGCACCATCAACTTGCTGGCATTCAAAAACAAAAAACTCGATCATTCTCCACCTGCTCGTTGAACAAACGTCTGAATCTGCTCAGGCGTCATGCGTGGTGCGGACTCAAGGAAGCGAGCTGCGTCTGTACTATCGGAAAACGTGGCTGGGACATCGATTCCCATGTCATTCAGAATAGCCCGGGCATTTGGCAACGGGATTGAGTGAGGAGCCTGAGCAGCAAATCTCTGTGGCGTCAAACGCCTACAGTAACCTCACGTTCCACAACACTGCGGACGTTCCCCAGGCACGGGTGCCCTGGATTCATCATAAAGTGTGCCACGGCTTGCTGGCAAACAGTGCGGTCTGCGGCCAGGCTGCAACCATTCAAACCGGCACAGCCTGTGACGATCGTGATCCAGAAGCCAAGACTGGCTAGTTCATAGTGTTCGCATACGGCAACATTGCGGCATCTCGAATGCACAACGCCCCGTGATGTTCGTAGAAATCACCACCCAACTCAAGCATCTGCACCAGCGGTTCATAGACGCTTCGGCCTGCTGGTTTCATGCCCAAGTCCATCGCATGAAGTTCAAGCAAGTACCATCGGCAAATCATCTGCGTTGTTGGAGTGTAATCGGTCTTTGCAGCAAGGAATGCCTCTAAGCGTTCCTTGGCTTCTTCGGGAAGATCGATTTTTAGCTCACTCGACACATCGAACAATGGAGTATTACGAGCAAGCTCCTTCACTCCTCGAAGGAACTCCCGAGTTAAAAGCACATATTGCCGTGCCTTATCGTAATCAAATTCGGCTGAAATTGATTCGAGTCGAGAGATTCCACCAAAAAGGTTGTGTTCACTCATTATCACCCTCCCAGAAAGACTCGCCACATTTGAAGCTGACTCGCTCCCTCATCTGCCGATGTAGGGGATTGCAGCAAATATGCTTAACGTATCGCACGGGTGCCCTGTCTTCATCATAAAGTGTGCCAGGGCTTGCTGGCCAGGCGTGCGATCCGCAGAGCGATGTTGAGCAGTCGAGTCGAAGCGCAACCAGGCCCGGCAACGTGAGTCGATGTGAACACGGCTTGCCAGCGAGCCGGGGCACACTTGCGTGTCAAGAAAGGGGAAAGCCCAGCGGTCGGCACCGCGATCACTCGTCGCTTTCTGGTGCCGACCAACGGTTGCCGTAGGCGGTGTAGAGGTCGTGCAGGAAGCCCCGCCATTGTTCCGAGGTCCGCGTGGGCGGATAGGGATCGGGCGCTACGGCCTGCTCGGCCGTCCAACGAATCTGAAAGTGCCCGTCGCGGTCAAGCTGAGCAATCCGCGGGGTTTGATAAACGTGCTGGGTGTCGGCATCCACCCGCACCGGTCCGCTGGGGGCTTCCAGGCGTTGCGTCAGCAGGGCCCGGCGGATGGCTTTTGGTTCCAGCGAGCCGGCCTCGTTGACCGCCGCCGCCCAGAGCTTGACGCCAATGTAGGCGGCTTCCATCGCGTCGGTGACCACCCGTTGCGGATACTTGCTGCGAAACTCCGCGACGAACTCGCGATTGTTGGGAGTATCGATCGCCTCGAAGTAGGTGGCCGCGGCAAAGTGACCGGCGACATCGGCGGGGTTGAGGCTCCGCAGTTGTTGCTCGCCCACGCTGAACGATAAACACGGCACGCCCTCGGCGGTCAGGCCGGCGTGTCGCAGGGCACGAAACAAGGCGACGTTGGAATCGCCGTTGATTGTGTTCAGGATCAGGTCGGCCTCGCTGGCGACGATCTCATCGACGATGGGCCGCAGTTGGCTGCTGCCCAGCGGCACGTAGCGCTCGCCCACGATCTCGGCGTCCATGCTCTCGACCGTATCTCGCAGAATCGCATTCACCGCCCGCGGGTAAACATAGTCGCTGCCCACAAGAAACAGCCGACGCTTGCCCAGCGTCCGCACGGCCCAATCCAATGCCGGCAGCGCCTGCTGGTTAGGCGTGGCGTTCAGGTACAGGATGTTGGGCGAGGTCTCCAGCCCCTCGTACTGCACGGGGTAAACCAACAAGTGATCGTGGGCCTCGACCACCGGCCGCACGGTCTTGCGACTGGCCGATGTCCAACAGCCAAACAAGGTGGCCACCTGCTCGTCGGTGATCAGCCGCTCGGCCTCGCGGGCGAAGGTGTCGGCGTCGCTGCGGCCATCGGCCACAATCGGCTGAAGCCGCCGGCCCAGCACGCCGCCGTTGCGGTTGACTTCTTCAATCGCAAACAAGGTGGCATCGACCACGACCGACTCGCTGGTCGCCATCGTGCCGCTGAGGGAATGCAACACGCCCACGACCACGGGATTGTCTTCGTCCAACCCGGCCGCCGGCGTCGGGCGATCGCCGGGCGTGTTCATCAGCACCACCAAGGCCGCGATCAGGCCCACCACGGCCAGGGCGCCGCCCACGACTCCGCCCCAGAACCACTGTCGCCCAGCCGCGGGTGCGGCCGTGTGGGCTTGAACGGCGGCCAGGCGGGCGGACGTGCTGGGCAGGCTGATGGGCATTTGTCCGGAGAGTGCCCCCGCCACGGCCTCGAGGTCGACCAGCATCTCGGCCGCCGATTGATAGCGGTCCTCGGGCCGTTTGGCCATGGCTCGGGCGATGATCTGCGACCAGGCCGGCGGCACCGAGGTCACCACCGCCCGCGGATCGGGCACCGGGCCGTGGCAGTGCTGGTACATGACCTGCGGAATGCTCTCCGACGAATCGTAGGGGTGTTTCCCGGTCAGCAGGCTGTAGAAGGTGGCCCCGGTCGAGTAGATGTCGCTGCGTGCGTCCAGCGGCCGGCCTTCGCACTGCTCGGGGCTCATGAAGAACGGCGTGCCCAGCACGGTGCCGGCT
>JBJHDE010000641.1:0-3313 GCA_050486385.1 Planctomycetales bacterium
CACATGTTCACCTCGGGCCAGAGCCAGTTGTCGGCCATGATCTTCAGCGCGCTGACGTTCACCGTGGCCATCCCGAGTGCCATTAAGGTGTACAATTGGCTGACGACCATGTACAAGGGCTCCATCAGCCTGGCTACGCCCATGCTGTACGCCCTGACATTTATCTTCTTGTTTGCCATTGGCGGACTGACGGGCCTGTTCCTGGGAGCCCTGAGCACCGACGTCCACCTGCACGACACCTATTTCGTGGTGGCTCACTTCCACTACGTGATGGTCGGTGGCACGCTGTTCGCCTTCCTGGGCGGACTGCACTACTGGTGGCCCAAGATGTTTGGCCGGATGTACAACGAGCCGATCGCCCAGATCAGCACGTTGATTGTGTTCTTCGGCTTCAACCTGACCTTCTTGCCGCAGTTCAGCCTGGGTGCCCAGGGCATGCCGCGGCGGTATTTCGACTACGATCCGGAGTTCACCTTCTACCACATGATGAGCACCGTCGGGGCGTTCATCCTGGGTGTGGGCCTGGTGATGACCCTGGTCTACCTGATTCGCAGCATCTTCGATGGCGAACCGGCCCCCGATAACCCCTGGGGTGCGGCCAGCCTCGAATGGCAGACCCAGTCGCCGCCGCTGCACTCCAACTTTGAGCATACGCCCATCGCCAACGATCCCTACGATATCGAGCACGTCGAGTTCGTGCCCGAACTCCGCGGGTTCGTCTACCGCGGCCACGGGAAACCCGCGGCTGATCGACAGGTCCATAAATCCAGTGGTCATCACTGACCCTGGTCGCCGCGCGTTTGTAAAGCACCCGAGTTCGTCGCCCCGTTCCGTCCGCTTTTTGTCTGCCCCATGGCCACGCTAGACCATCCGGCTGAAGCCGACCATCACGACCACGGGCATCATCATCATCCCGACCTGGCGCACCACTTCGACACGCTGGAGCAGCAGTTCGATGCGGGCAAGCTGGGGATGTGGCTGTTCCTGGTGACCGAGGTCCTGTTTTTCAGTGGCCTGTTTGTGTTTTACACCCTGTTTCGAACGTTCCACCCAGCACTGTTCGACTGGGGTCACCACCAGCTCGAAATGCACTGGGGCCTGATCAACACCATCGTGCTGATCTTCTCCAGCGTGACCATGGCCTGGGCCGTGCGGTGTGCCCAGCTCAATCAACGCGCCGGGCTGATCATTCTGTTGAGCCTGACCATCCTCTGCGGCTTCGCCTTCTGCGGCGTGAAGTACATCGAATACTCGTCGAAGATCAGCAAAGGCATGCTGTGGGCGGGCAATTTCGACGAAGAAAAGCTTCGCGCCTACGAGGAAAAGAAGAGGAAGCAGAAGGCCAAGGCCCAGGAGGAGGAGGCCGCCCACGAAGTCAAAGACCCCGTCGCCGACGATCCCGAGGCCGAGGCCCTGACCCCGGAACTCACCGACGAAGGCTACGAGCCCCTGGCGACTGCCGCCGTCGCCTTGTCGCCCGACGAAGTCCCCAAGCCCAAGAAACGGCTGGGCAAAGGCGATCCGGCCCCGCCCAACGCGGGTGTGTTCTTTAGCATTTACTTCACCATGACCGGTCTGCACGCCTTCCACGTGATCGTGGGCATCGGCGTCTTGATCTGGATCCTGGTACGGTCGATCCGTGGGGACTTCAGTTCCGAGTATTACGAACCGGTCGATCTGGTCGGCCTGTACTGGCACTTGGTCGACCTGATCTGGATCTTTTTGTTCCCCATGCTGTACTTAATCGATTGACGCCGCCACGCAGGGACACCGGCGGCACGCGCTGTGTGTCCGCCAGGCGTCCCTGGACGGTTTTCCCCAATATCGCCCCAACGTCCGCAAGACGAGTTTGTCATGACCACCGCTGACAATGCCCTGTCTCACCCGGCGCATGGCCACGATGATCACGATCATCATGGCCATGGGGGGCATCACGTTCAGAGCCTGACGCAGTTGTTCACGGTGTACTTCATCTTGATGGTGCTCACGGCGCTGACGATTTGGGTGTACTACCAGGACTTCGGCAATCTGAACGTGCTCATCTCGATGGGCATCGCCTCGGTGAAGGCCACCCTGGTCGCCCTGTACTTCATGCATCTGCGGTACGACAAACCCTTCAACGCGATTCTGTTCTGCGGGTCGTTCTTCTTCGTGGCCCTGTTCATTGGCCTGACGATGCAGGACTACGGTCAGTATCTGCCCGAGATCGACGAGTATGCGGCTTCCAGCGCCGACGGTTGATTCCTCATCCCGTGAGCGATCCCCAGCCCACCGCTGACCAGCCGCTGCTCCAGACCCCACGCTTCCGCGTGGTCCGCCGGCGGGTGACCCTGCCCAACGGCCAGCCACACGCCCGCGAGGTGATCCTGCATCCCGGGGCGGTGGTGATTCTGCCGGTGTTAGACGATGGCCGGGTGGTGCTGATTCGCAACCATCGCGTCGCCGCCGGCGAGACCCTGTGGGAGCTGCCGGCCGGCACCCGCGAGCCCGACGAAGCCGCCGAGGTCACGGCCCTCCGCGAATTGCAGGAAGAGACCGGCTACACCGCCCGGCGGCTGACCTGGATCCGGGAGTTCTTCGTCTCGCCTGGCATCCTCAGCGAGCGGATGCATCTGTTCTTGGCCGAGGGCCTGACAGCGGGGCCGCGGGCGTTGGAGCCCGGCGAAGACATTGCCGTGGATCCGCGACCCTGGCACGAGGCCCTGGCCCTGGCCGATCGCGGGGCGATTCGCGATGCCAAGACGCTGCTGGCTCTTTGGGATCACGATCGGCGGTTGCGGGGCCTGTCGGCGCCCGGCGGTTGATCGCGGTCCCACCGCGCACACAACAACCGCGCCCCAGGCTGGCTGGAGCGCGGTTCGTGGAATGGCTTGGCCCAGCCCCGTCGGGCGACGGTTCGACTGGCTCAGGCTTTGACTTCGTCGAGCACTTCTTGCAACCGCTCGCGACTCTGCACGGCCTGCAGGCTCTTGACGATTTGCCCGCCCTTGAAGATCAGCAGCGTGGGGATCGAGCTGATGTTGTAATTCATGGCCGTCTGGGGGCTCTCGTCGACATTCAGCTTGCCGATCTTGACCTGCCCCTCGTACTGGCTGGCCAACTCGTCAATCAGTGGGGCGATCCGCCGGCAAGGGCCACACCACGGGGCCCAGAAATCGACCAGCACCGGGTCGCTGCTCTCAAGAACTTCTGATTTGAAATTGGCGTCCGTGAACTCTTTCACACTGTCGCCGGCCATGCCAAGCCTCCTGGAGACGTCGCGGATTGTACAAAAACCAAACAGCCCGACCTTGCCCCGGTTGGGGCCACCGCG
>JBJHDE010000642.1:0-3292 GCA_050486385.1 Planctomycetales bacterium
ACCATGCTCTCGAAATCGGCATCGGCCACCCGCTTGCGAATGGCGGCCTCGGCGTGTTCGGCCCGGGCGCGGTTATCGACGTTGCCCCAGATGACCGCCGGATCGTGGGCCTCGAGGAACGGCAGAATATGCACCGCGTGGATCGCATCGGCCGAGGCCACAAAGCTCTCGCGGACAATCGACAGCACGCCGAACGATTCGTCCGAGAAATCAATCGGTACAACAACCCGCTTGCGGGGCAGCCAGTTTTCACTCATCGGGTCAACCTCCTCGGTTGCAAGGGAACTTCACGCTTTGCGGGCGAATGGCCGAATCTCGCCCCGTTTGTAACGGCCCCAGTAGTCGTCCAAGGCACGACGGACACGCCCACTGAGAAAATACATCCCCAGGATATTGGGGAAGCTCATGGCCAGGATCATCAGGTCCGAGAAATCCAACACATTCTTGGCCGTCACGACCGAACCCAGCACCACAAACACCAGGAACATCCACTTATAGATCACCGAGGAACGCTGCCCGAACAGAAAGCTCCAGCATCGCTCGCCGTAATAGCTCCAACTGATCATCGTCGAGTAGGCAAACAACACCACGCAGACCATCAACACATAGCTGAACCACTCGTGACCGCCACGGATGAAGGCTTGATTGGTGAGTTGGGCACCCTCTTGGTTGTCGATCATCGCCTGGATGGCCGGCTCTTGAATCGGCGCGGTCAGGCCCGCCGCGTCGGTGTGGCCGGGAAGATGGATCACGATCACAATCGCCAAGGCCGTCATCGTACAGACCAACACCGTGTCGATAAACGGCTCCAGCAACGCCACGATGCCTTCGCTGACCGGTTCCTCGGTTTTGGCGGCACTGTGAGCAATCGCGGCACTGCCCACGCCGGCCTCGTTGCTGAAGGCCGCACGCTGGATGCCAATGAAAACCACCCCCAACAAGGCCCCCCAACCGGCCTCGGGGGTCAGGGCCGTCGACAGAATCAGCCCCACGGCCGCGGGAATCTGGGTCAGGTGGACCATCAGAATCCAAAAGCAGCAGGCCACGTACACCGCACACATCAGGGGCACGATCCGCGAGGCCGTGGCCGCGATCCGGCGGATGCCGCCGATGATCACAATCCCCACCAGCGACGCCATGATCACCCCATAGGCGACCTGGCCAGCCAGCCCCAGCTCGAAGCGTTCGCTGAGGACCTGCTGACTCTGCGAGACCTGGAAAGCGCAACCCCCGCCAAAGCTGGCCAGGATGCAAAACAGCGAAAACATCACCGCCAGCACCCCACCCAGCTTGCGGTGCCCCTGGTCGCGGAGGCCATTGAGCAAATA
This sequence comes from Planctomycetales bacterium, assembly GCA_050486385.1. Taxonomy (GTDB): domain Bacteria; phylum Planctomycetota; class Planctomycetia; order Pirellulales; family Pb10988; genus JBJHDE01. Next base: position 1,329 of record JBJHDE010000642.1, read on the forward strand.
CCGCATGGGACCGCCCGACACCCGACCGTCGCCATCGACCTCGCGGTACATCTGGCCGAGCGTACACTCGGTGAATTTGCTAGTCATGCCCAACAGGCCGGCGATGATCAGCCAGAACACCGCGCCGGGCCCCCCGGTGCCAATGGCAATCGCCACGCCGGCGATATTCCCCAGGCCCACCGTTCCGCTGAGGGCTGAGCTGAGGGCTTGAAAATGACTGACCTCGCCTTTGCTGTGGGGCTTGTCATAGTCCCCCCGGGTGAGACGAATGGCGTGCCAGAACGCCCGGATGTTGATGAACCCCATCCGGAGGGTGAAGAAAACCGCTCCGATGAACAGCCACGCCACGATGATCGGAAAACTGAGCTTTGAGGGCTCGTACCCCTCGGGCAGCTCTTCGTTGATCAGTGCGTACCAGGAGGCATAGGGATCGGCCAAGTTGAAGAACAGCACCCGCTCGGCCGGCTTAACCAGCCAGCGCTCGAAGAAGCCGTCAACCGTATTGACGGCCTCTTGAACCCGGTCGGGCACCTGGGGTTCGGCCGCTTCCGGCTGGGCCTGGGGGCCGGCCTCGGGATCGGCGGGTGGATCGCCCACCCCTTCTGGGTTGGCTTGGGCCTCGGGGTTGGGCTGCTGGGCGGCCAACGGGCTAGGGGCCAGCATTCCGGCCAACACCAGCAGCAGACCCAGTTTCGCAACCTTGGCCCACCAGTCATCCGTGCGAGGATGGATCACACAACTCATGAGCATAGCCCCGGTGTGCGAGAGAGGGACTCCGTGTTTGGCCGGCCCCAGTCGCGTGTCGGGTCCGGGGGCGATGGACGCAACTTCTATCCAACAAAACAGTTCCGGTCAACGCCCGAGTGGGTGCGACGCATTTTTCGCATATCTGGTTGTCTAAAATGTGACAACTGCTAAGATTCGGGTGACTCCGACACGGTGCGTGATGATGACCACTTCGACCCTACCCAACGACGAGCCGGCTCTGGAGGTGCTTCGCAAGCAACCCCAGGCGACGATCGCGCAGATCTCCCGCAAGTTGGGGGTCACTGCCACGGCGGTCCGTCAACGCTTGACCCGCCTGATGGCCGCGGGCCTGGTCGATCGCGACACCGTGCGTCACGGACGCGGGCGTCCCGTGCATTTGTACAAGCTCACACCCCGCGGTCGGGCCCGACAGGGCAGCAATTTCGCCGATCTGGCGGGCGCCTTATGGCGCGAGATCGCCAATGTCGAGCCCAGCGAGATCCGCTTGCCGCTGTTACGGCGGGTGTTGACCCGACTCAGCGAGCAGTACCGCGACGAGTTGGATGGCGAGACCCTGCCCGAGAAGCTGGCCGGATTGCGGGGGTTGCTGCGAGAACGCGGCATCGCCTTCGATTTGGATCCCTCGGAGGCCCTGCCCATTCTGTCGACGAGCCAATGTCCCTATCCGGGATTGGCCGACGACGACCCGTCGATCTGCGAATGGGAGCGGGAGATGTTCTCCAAGATCGTGGGCCAGCCGCTCGCCCTGTCGCAGTGTCGGGCCCACGGCGATGCTTGCTGCCAGTTTGTGCCTCAATCCTCCCCGGTCTCGACCACGGAGCGGCAACCGACGTGATCGTTCCCAAGTTTGGACATGCCCCCCCGGCGGCCGATGCCGAGACCCAATACGAATCGCCCTGGATCGAGGGCCGGTTCGAGGAGGGCGTGGTCACCGCAACGCTCGAACAGGCCGTCAACTGGGCCCAGTCCAACAGCCTGTGGCCGTTGACCTTTGGCATTGCGTGCTGTGCCATCGAGATGATGGCCACCGGGGCGAGCCGCTACGACATGGACCGCTTTGGCAGTGGAGCATTTCGTGCGACACCGCGGCAGGCCGATTTGATGATTGTGGCCGGAACGGTGACCTACAAAATGGCCAGCCGGATCCGCCGGCTTTACAACATGATGCCCGATCCGAAATACGTCATCGCCATGGG
>JBJHDE010000643.1:0-1015 GCA_050486385.1 Planctomycetales bacterium
GCTGCTGACCAGGCCAAACAGCACCCAGATGCCGGCGGCCGTCACCAGGTAAACGATCAGCATGGCCAGGAACTGGTTCCAGGGTTCTTCGGCGGGCAGATAGGGCACCAGCGTCGGGGCGACGTTCCAGGCCACAAAGTAGCTGGCCACCAGCGCGGCGATCGAAGCCACCTGCCAGGCCATGCCCTTCCAAGCGCCAAACAGGGTGGCCACCAGAATGACCACCAACATGAATACGTCGTAGGCATGCAGTTCCATGACGATCCCCCCATGACTCGTCGCGGGACAGGTCCTCCCTGATCCGACTCGCGGCGGGATCATACCCAGCCCGGCGGAAGCGACCAAGATCGGTCTTTGGCGGAAACTGGCCTTGCCGCCCAGCGGCCTTCGCGAGCATGATCCCCGCCTCCGCGCTCGGTCGCGGATGTCGGCCAGTCGCCCGGCTTCCCGAGAAACCCCCAGCTCCCCGAGAGACCCATGGCTGGTTTTCATACCCACATCACGACAAGCTGCGCGGTCGGGGCGGTCTACGGTGCGGTCGGACATTTCGGGTTCGAGATCCCCCTGCCCACCGCCATTCTGGCTGGCGGCCTGTGTGGACTGTCGGGGATGTTGCCCGATCTGGACAGCGAGTCGGGCATCCCGCTCCGCGAGACGCTGTGCCTCTCGGCGGCCATCGTGCCGATGTTGATGATCGAACGCTGGATCACTCTGGGCTTTACGCCCGAGATGATTGCCCTGGCTGGCGGGCTGACCTATGTCATGATTCGATTTGGGGTCGGCGGCTTCCTGCGTTACTACACGGTCCACCGGGGCATGTTTCACAGTTTGCCCGCGGTGCTGATTGCCGGGTTGCTTGCTTTTCTGGTTTGTCAGTCGGGCGATCTGGCCATTCGTTATTACAAGGCCGGCGCCGTGATGCTGGGCTATCTCTCGCACCTGGTGCTGGATGAGATCTGGGCCATCGAGTTTCAATTCGGCATGCCGCGTTTGAAACGCTCGTTCGGTACGGCGC
>JBJHDE010000643.1:1025-3291 GCA_050486385.1 Planctomycetales bacterium
GGCGCTCAAACTGTACAGCCGCAATACCTGGGGCAATTTCTCGACCTACGCCAAGCTCGTCGTGCTGACCTTGCTTGCCGTGCAGGACCCCATCTGGATGAGCCAACTCGACCAGTACCGTCACGGGCTGAAAGATCGCATGGCCGAGAATCGTGAAGTTATGGACACGTACTTCAGACGTTGACCGCGCGTTCGTTCGTGAACATTTCGTTCAAAGTGCTGCTGATTCCTGCGCAACACCTCGAACGAAAATCGTGGCACAGGTGGCTTGCCCACCAGTGTGTGGCTCAGTCGGACCGTGCCACACATCTTGCACCTGTTTGAGGAGTCTCGCGGGCAGTCGTGAAATCATGACAGGCGTTGTCAAACACTGGTGGACAAGCCACCAGTGCCACAAATGCTGTTCTCAAACTTTTGTCGTGATCAACAAGTCAAGATCCCCCGGGCCGCTGTTCGAGACGCCCGACGCCGTTGGCGAGCCCTGCGTTGCGATCGGCCACCGCCCTGCCCCGCTGGCCGCTGCTTTTCAAACCGGCCACATTTGTTCAAAACAGCTTGCGGCTGTCCAACAGCATGGTCACGGGACCATCGTTCACAAGTTCAACTTCCATCATGGCGCGAAACCGCCCGGTGGCGGTCTCGACCCCAGCTTGCCGAACCTGAGCGACAAAGTCCTCGTACAGCGGCTCGGCTTGTTCGGGCGCCGCGGCGGCCACAAAGCTGGGTCGCCGGCCTTTGCGGCAATCGCCCAGCAACGTGAACTGGCTGACGGCCAGTACGCCGCCGCCGGTGTCCACGACCGAGCAATTCATCTTGCCGTCGTCATCTTCGAAGATGCGGAGCGTGAGAATCTTCTCGGCCATCCACCGGACGTCCTGGGGTGTGTCGTCGTGGGCAATGCCCAGCAGCACGACCAGCCCCGGGCCGATCGAGCCAATCGACTCGCCCTCGACCCGCACGCTGGCCCGTTGAACTCGTTGCACGCAGGCTCGCATCGAGGGTGAACTCGCTTCAGGGCACATTCCGATGGCAGCGGCGGATCGACGTCGCCGCCGGTGACCGCCAACCTAGACCCGGTCGCCGCGGCCTGTCCAGGTCGATCGCCTGGGTCGTGTCAGTCGGGCAGGGCCGGCAAGCTGCGGCGAATAGGGCGATCGGGCAGGGCAGTGGGATCGGACCCTCGTGTTCTGGTGGCGCCGGCCAGGGCAGTGCGGTGGCTGTTGCCCGTCGGGGCGGACGCCCGGGGTCGGCAAAGTTTTCCGGAACGGTAGGCGAAAAGCTGAAACAAGTGTCGTGCCTTCTGGGCAAATGTTGCAACGTGAGCGGGCGGTCCGGCCAAGGCGCGGGCTAAGGAGGTTGCCGACTTGGGAAGGAAACCAGTTTCTGATGGTGGGGTAAATAGTTCTTGAGAAGGGGGTTTTGTGGGCCAAGCCCTCCGGTTTGAGATTGTCGTGGGATCGTGGGCCCGCTTTAATTGGCTGGGAATGCCGTTTGCTCCGATGGGACTTATTGGGTCCTTCGTAGCTGCAAGCCCTGCCGGGCGGCCGCCGGTCGGATTGGCCCGTTGGTGTCCCCTTGGTTTTCGCCCTGCTTGGAGCGGGAGGTTCTCGCCGTGATGAATCCGCGGTTGTTGCTGACACTGGCGTTGCTGGCCTGTCCTTCAGGCTTGCTGGCCCAGGATGCGATCTTCGGCCTGGGAGCCTTGCGCGAGGTCCAGCGCGAAGACGAGGCCGCGGCGTTTCGCTACACCGAGGGCGAATCCGGTCCCGGGCGGTTGAGCTACATCAACGGGCTGCCGGTGCTGGAGCTGTTCGGCACGCCGCAGCAGATTGGCCAGCAATCGGCGGTGTTGACCGCGGCCTCGTCGAAGCGGCTGATGGACTATCCCAAGGACTGTCTCAAGGTTCTGGGGATTGATTTTGCCTGGCCCACGATCGTGGCCATGGGGCGGAAGATGCTGGAGAACTTCCCGGAGGAGTATCTCCTGGAACTCGACGCGATGGCCAAGCACTCGGGCTACGAGCGCGATGCCTTCGTGGCCGCCAACACGATGTTCGACATCAAGAAGTTCTTCGGGTGTTCGGCCGTGGGCATCGAGGCCAGCCAGAGCAGCACCGGGAGCGTGCTGTTGGGGCGGAACCTGGACTTTCCCACGTTGGGCTATCTCAACGATTACACGATGGTCACCGTCTATCATCCCACCGGCAAACGGAGTTGGGTCTCGGTGGGCTTTCCTGGGGCGATGGGCTGCCTGTCGGGGATGAAC
>JBJHDE010000644.1:0-3282 GCA_050486385.1 Planctomycetales bacterium
TCGAGGCCGGTCCGGCCGTCGAGTTCGTTCTCGGTGCTCGCCTCGAGTGTGCCGGCGATGTTCTCGATGGCGCCGTGGCGGCTGCCCTCGCGCACAGCGGGCACCTCGTCGGCCGTGACCTGCACGCCGAAGTCGGTCCACGACACGAAGTAGGCGCTGTCGCCGGCGTCGTGGACGTACATCGGGCTGACGAGCGTGGACCCGTCGTCGAGCACGACCGGCAGTTCGGTCTCTTGGGGTTCGGCCGGGAACACCGCCGTGACACCGGCGTCGTTCAGGCCCAGGTCGTCCAGCAGGTTGATCCAATGCCGCATGAAGGCCACGGAACTGGTTTCGCGAAAAAGAATCTGGCGGTTATGGCGCAGTTGGTAGGCCGAGTTGCGGGGATCGCTGAGCGCGGCAAACAGCAGCAGCGTGTCGTGCCGGGCGCCCAATTGCTGGGGGCTGGCACGCCAGTGTTCCAGGATGGCGCGGTGCGTGCGACTCACGTATGCGGGATGACGCCCGAGCGATCCCCGCACAAGAAATCGTCAGCGCGGTTCCAACGGAATTGGCAGGAGCAAGTCCGATCGCTCCGCCAAGGCGTTGCGCGATTCTTGCAAGCAGCACCGACTTCAGACTAAAGGTTCCGGTGAGGATCGCAAGAGCGGCACCCAATCCAATGAAGGGGGTGTCGGCGGGGCTTCTGGCCGTTGCGTCGCCTGTTTCGCTAGGCCCCGCCTCGCCGGAAGGCGGGGCTTGGGATAGAGTACAGCGGTGTGGTGGATTCCTGAGGAACGCGGGATTTGGGGCGATGATCTTAATTGTCGATAACTACGACTCGTTTACCTACAACCTAGTCCAGCGCTTCGGCGAGATTGACCCGGACATCCAGGTGGAGGTGCATCGCAACGACCAGATCACCGTCGACCAGATTCTCGACCGGGGGCCCTCGCATGTGGTCATCTCGCCGGGCCCCTGCACTCCCAACGAGGCCGGCATCAGCGTCGAGGCCGTCCGCCGACTGGCCGGCGTGGTGCCCCTGTTGGGCGTTTGCCTGGGGCATCAGTCCATTGGCCAGGCGTTTGGCGCCAACATCGTGCGGGCCGATCGCCTGATGCACGGCAAGACCGACCAGATCCGTCACGATGGAAGTGGGGTCTTCGCGGGGTTGCCCAATCCGCTGGTGGCCACCCGCTACCACAGCCTGGTCATCGAACCCGGGACCCTGCCGGAAGACGAGTTCGAGATCTGCGCCGAGAGCACGACTTCGGGCGATCGGGTCGAGATCATGGGAATCCGCCATCGGCGGTATCCGCTGTTCGGCGTGCAGTTCCACCCCGAGAGCTTTCTGACCATCGACGGCACGCGGATGTTGCAGAACTTTCTGGAGTTGGCCCCGGTGTAGGCTGGCGGCGGAAGGGCAAACGGCGGCTGGGGTCAGGAGCTTTTCTTCTTGGCCGATTTCTTCTTGCTGGTCTTCTTCTTGGTCGAGGCCGAGGCCTTTTTGCTGGCCTTCTTGGCGGCGGCCTTTTTCTTGGGCTTGACGGTGCCGGTGGCCCGCTTGGCGGCCAGCAGTTCCAACGCCCGCTGGTACGTCAGCTCTTCGATTTTATCGCCCTTGGGCACGGTGGCGTTGGCCTCGCCATCAGTGAGATAGGGCCCGTAGCGGCCATCGAGCAGGCGAATCGGTTCGCCGGTTTCGGGCGAGGCATCGAAGGTCTTCAGGGGCTCGCGAGCGGTCCGCGCGCCACGACCGGCACTCTTGGGCTGTGCCAGAATCTTGACCGCTTCGTCCAGGCTGACCTCCAGCGGCGAGACCCCCTTGGGCAGGCTGCGCGTCTCGCTGCCACACTTGATATAGGGCCCATAGCGGCCGGCGGTGGCGATGATCGGCTCGCCCTGTTCGGGGTGCTGGCCCACGGTCCGCGGCAATTCCAACAGCCGCAGGGCCAGCGGCAGGTCGACATCCTCGAACTGCATGTCGGGCAACAGCGACCCGGTTTTCCGCTCGGGGTCGTCGGTCTCGCCCAGTTGCACGTAGGGACCAAAGCGACCGTTCTTCAAGTAGACCGGCTTGTTGGTCTGGGGGTCGCGGCCCAAGGGCTCGTCGCTCTTGCTGGCCCGCTCCAACAACTCCAGGGCCTTCTCGACCGACAGGTCTTCGGGCGTCAGCTCTCCGGGCACATCGGCTTTGCGGTCGCCTTGCACCAGGTAAGGGCCATTGCTGCTGACCTTGAGCAGAATCGCCGGTCCGTCTTCGGGCTGGCCGATCGGAAAGCTGCTGGAGCCCTCCTTGTCGATCTTGCCCATCTTGGCCGCAATCCGATGCCGCAGCCCCACGCCGCCGGCCGGCGGACCCGTGTCCTCGTCGTTCTTCGCTACGGACGCCGAGTCGCCATTGCTGATGCCGTTGTAAAAACTCCGCAGATAACCCACCGAGTCGGCCTCGCCCCGGCTGATGGAGTCCAAATCCTCGAGCATGCGGGCGGTGAACTCGTAGTCCACCAGGTCCGAGAAATGCTCTTCCAGCACGCCGACCACCACGAAGGCCTTCCAGGTAGGCACCATGGCCTTGCCCTTGCGGAAAGCATAGTTTCGCTTGGGATCGAGCAGCTTGCGGATCGTCTCGGCGTAGGTGCTCGGTCGGCCAATGCCGCGGGCTTCCAACTCCTTGACCAAGGTGCTGTCGGTGTAGCGGGCGGGCGGCTGGGTCGTGTGGCTCTTGGGCTCCAATTGCCGCAGGTCCAGCGGTTCGCCCACTTCCAGCTTCGGCAGCACGATCTCGCGATCGGCCAACTCGGCCTCGGGATCATCCGAGCCCTCGACATACGCCCGCAAATAGCCGGGAAACTCAATCCGTTTGCCGCTGGCGCGGAAGTCGGCTCCCGCTCCGTGGACGACCACCGTGGTTCGGCGGATCCGGGCGTCGACCATCTGGCTGGCGATGGTCCGTTTCCAGATGAGTTCGTACAGCCGGAGCTGATCGCTATCCAGCTCGTTCCGCATCGACTCGGGCGTGCGGAAGTGCATGGCTGGCCGGATGGCCTCGTGGGCCTCCTGGGCGTTCTTGACTTTGGTCGCGTAGCGTCGCGGTTGGTCGGGCAGATAATTGGACCCGTACTCGCTTTCGACCAGGCGTCGCGCGGCCTGGATGGCATCGTCACTGAGGGTGGTCGAGTCGGTCCGCATGTAAGTGATGTGGCCGTTCTCATACAACTGCTGCGCCACTCGCATGGTGCGGTCGCTGCCGAAACCCAATCGGCGGCTGCCTTCCATCTGCAAGGTGCTGGTGGTGAACGG
>JBJHDE010000645.1:0-3274 GCA_050486385.1 Planctomycetales bacterium
GAACCGCTCCAGGTGGTGGGTTCGGCGTACATCACCGGGCCGTCAACGCTGGGGCTGGCCCCTTGGGCCATGGCCACGTAATAGCCACCACTGGCACACAAGAAGCCCATGCTGACGGTGCTGGGCAGTTCCCGCTCTTCGAGCATTTGCTTGATGCGGTGGAACTGGTAGTCGCTGGCACTCACGCTGCCGCCGGGCGAGTCGATCCGCAGCACCACCGCCACGATCGATTCGTCCTCCAGAATCTGCTTGACCTGACGATCCACAAAGCCCTTTTCGCCATCAGCGATGAGGCCCTCGACGCGCAGAATCGCCACCTTGTCCGAGGCCCCCCGCTTGCCGGAGTGGAACTTCTCGGGCAAGGGCAGATCGGCGGCCCCCGCCGCCAAAACGGCCACCGTGGCCATGAGCACGAAGTTGAGGATCAGCGACAGGACCAACACCACAATCAGCAGGATCCAGCCACACCCCATGCCCGAGGATTGGCGAACAGGCGACATCTCGTCTTGGCTCATGGTGGATTGGACTCCTCGGCCGTGGTGGGAACAAAGGTTGGATCTCAATCAATCGCGACCGGTCAATCGCGGTCGGTGCGGTGCCCCCGCACAAGGATGGTGGACCACACACTGTCTTCAGCTTACTCCCCGCCGGCTGGCTGGGAAGCGGAGGTGGCGATTTTCCCCAGTTCGCCCCGTCACCGGGGCAACTCCATCGCCGGAGCTTGGCGGAACCGATCTGGACTTGGTCGGGCGAATCTGACAGATTCCCGCTTCTCTTGGCGGTTCGCCCAACGAACCGTGTTCTTGGGCTTTTCGGCCCCCTTGCGACGCCCGTTTCTCCGAGGCCACGGATGGACTCGCCCACGCTTGCCTTTCCGACGCCGTCCCCGCACCTGCACGATGAGGGGTTCTCGAACCAACCAGGCTGGCTGGCCTGCGCGCGGGCCGGTGGACTCTCCCTGGTGGCGGGCGTGGGATTGGCCGCCGTGGGGCCCACCACGCTGTCGGCCGATTGGTGGCCCACGGCCCTTGCGGCCGCTGGCAGCTTGGGCGCTGGGGGCCTGATGGCCTGGACAAGCGGCTTCGCCCGCTGGCAGCCAGCGGCGTTGCGGCGGCAACTGACCCAGAGTTTGCGTCAGGAAGAGCGGCGATTGCAGGCGGCGCAGCATCAAGTGATTGCCGCCCAAGCCGAACGCGAAGTCCATCGCGGGCGTTACGAGCAGCACCGACAGGAGTTGGATCTCCGCAAGCAGCAGTACCGGCACAGCCGTGATGTACTGGCCCAGCGAATTGACGACGAGTTGGCCACGGCCCTGGCGGAGGTCGCTCGGCGGCGAAACGAATTGTTGGCCCGGGCCGAGGAGTTGTCGCAGCGGATTGCCGTGGGCAGCGACGCGGGGGCCAGCACCGCCTTGGCCCTTCGCAGCGATCTGGAGCACCTGGTCGCCGAAGCGGCCGAAGGGCTGCTCCGCGAGCATCAGGCCGCGCACCTCAAGGGCGAGTTGCTGGGCCATGACCTTGAGCAACTGCGGCTGCCTGGCCTGGGGGCGCGGGTGCGGCAGAAGTTGCTGGACCACGGCCTGCGGACCGCCGCCGACCTGACGCCGGATCGGCTGAGTCAGGTGGACGGGCTGGGGCCCAAACGCATGGAGCAGTTGCTGGCTTGGAAAGCCAGCCTGGTCGCCGACGCCCGACGGACGCAGCCAGTGCTATTGCCCGAGGCCGACATGCAGGCCCTGGCGGCAAAGTTTGCCCAGGAGCACCAGCAGTTGCACGCGGTGGAACAGCGGGCCGAATCGATTTGGCAACGCCGGCGGCAGGGTCTGACCGTGCAACAGGCCGACGCATTGGCACGGCTCGACACGACCGAAGCCCGGCTCAAGGCCGAAGCCGCCGGGCGACTCCGCGAGCGGCAAGGGCGGTTGTGGCATGTGTTTCGGTTGGGAGCCAGCGACCTGATGGCCGAGGGTCTGAAACTGCGACGAGCCTACGAGGCCATTCGCGAACGCACCCGGGGATTGCAGGACGAGGTCGCCGAGGCCCGACGAAGTTGCGACGGGTTGGCTCGGCGATTGGCGCATCTGCCGGCCAGTGGTTGGGCCGCCTACGCCCACTGGACGCTGATCGGCGGAACACCGGCGCCACGCCCGCTCGACCCCATGACCCACCCCGCCGAAGCCCCAGCGGAACCCCGACGCGCCCACGCCGCCTGAGCGGGGATTCGCGTCTGCTCACCATTCGCGTCTGCTCTCAATTGCGCGGGGGTTCGACGATCGACGGCTTGCCTGCTTGGTCGGCTATTCCTCATCCGCGACGTGTTGCATGCGGGCGGAGAGGGCTTCGAACAGGCGGTCCAGGTTGGCTTCGGAGCCCAAATCGGCGGCGGTCACCGTGGCGACACCATCCTCGTGTTCAATCACCAGCTCGATCCGGCGGCGGTCGACTTGGGTCTTGAGGGCGCGAATGGCGGAGTAAGGGATCCGCGCCGGCGGGGGCGAATCCGTTTGTCCCAGCCAACTGACGCCGGTGGTGTCCAGCATCAGGCCGCGCTGCGTGTCGGCCGCCCCAGCGCGATTTGCCTGCCAGGCGACAATCGCCCCAGCAAACGCCACCAGGGCCAGGCCGCCGGCCGACCAGGCCAGCACGCCGGCCGGCATGAGCACCGCGGTCACCAGGGCCGCCACCGCCAGCAGCAGGCCAGACCACGGTGTCCACCAATGGCTGGTCCCCGGCGATGCAAACGGAAAGGTCTGGGTATCGGCGATCATCGTCGGCGGTGCTCCCGACAGGCCCCGGAAACGCGAAACCGGTGACGCAACGTGTGTGGCCCGCCTCAGGCCTCGGGCAACTGATCGACATCAGGAACCCACTCGGGATGCTCCGGCACGATGCGTCCGGCGTTGAGGCTGTCGATCAGCAATCGCAGCTTTCCAAAGTTCTTGCGATCGAACTCGAACACCAGCCGTGGCAGATTGGCCAACTCGGGCTCGGTATGCTCGGCCGGCAGGGCTTCGGTCAGCTCATAGCGACCATCCAGGGCAATCGAAGCAAAGTGTTCGCGAATGCCGGCCAGCAGGCGTTCCGAGGGCGGCGTGCTGAGTCGCAGCACCAGCCGTGGCCCCACATACCGCATACTATGGTAAACGCGGTAGAAGGTGCGAATCTCGTCGACGGCATCCTTCAGCGAGTCGGTCACGCGATACAAGAAGCGATCTTCCTCGCTGATCAGCTTGTTGGCCATCAGGTTCTCCTGCACGAACTTTTCCCAGTTCCGC
>JBJHDE010000646.1:0-3273 GCA_050486385.1 Planctomycetales bacterium
CGTGTGAACATAGCTGCCCGGGGCGGAGCCCAGGCACCGCCCGCTGGGACCAAAGATCATGTGGAACAGCGGGTTGCCGCGAAATTGGTCGGCCAGGGGCGAACCCTGGTTGGGCGGCCCCAGCATGACAATCCGGCCCAGGTTGGGCAGCGTGTGCTGGGCCAGCAGGGTCCGCACGACCAGACCGCCCATGCTGTGCGTCACGAAATGCAACCGGTCGTGGCCCGCCAGGCCGACCACGCAACGGTAAAGATCGGGAACGAACTCCGGCACCGGACGACAGGTGCTGGGATAATCAAACCGGTAAGGCTCGAATCCCTCCGCCCGCAGCCGCCGGGCCATTGGCAGAAAGCACCGCGAACTTCGCAAGATGCCGTGAATCAGGATCACGCCCTCGCCGTGCGGCGGCGGCAAACGGCGGCGGGCGATCAGGGCTTCGAGTTCGTGTTGGCAGGACTCCAGTGTGCCGCCACACAGCCGGAAGTCGTCGGGATCCAACAAGCGATGGTAGCTGCTGTCGAGCCGCCTTTGGATTCGAAAACCCGGCGGGTGCAGTCGCACATCCGACCACCACTGCATCCCGCCGAAGGTTTTCCAGGGCAACGACGACTCGCTCACGGGTGGCTCCCTGCTGAGCTGCCGCGATCCACCACTGCTGGGCGACCGACCTCTCCTCGGCTCACTTGAACGCCGGGTCCTCGGGATTCCCGGCGCTGCGGAGGTAAGCGATCAGGTCGAGAATCTCGTCGGCCGACAGCACGTTGACCAGGCCCTGCGGCATCTGGCTTTGGGGATTGGGCAACTGCTCTTCAATGTCGTCCTTGGCCACCGTGGTCAGGTCGGTCGTAAAGGGATTGGTCTGGACCTTCAATTCCCGTTCCGTGTCCTCGATGATCCGCCCCACGATCACGTCGCCGTCGACGGTCTCGATGATCGCGCTTTGGTACTGGTCGCTCACGGCCTTGGAAGGCTCGATGATGCTTTCCAGGATGTAGCGGGCATCGAATCGATTGCCCACGCCGGTGACATCCGGCCCCGAATCGCCGCCGCTACCGGCAAAGCGATGGCACTTGTGGCACTGTCCGGCGATGAAGGCCTCGTGACCCCGCTCGAAGTTGCGGCCCCGATTCACCTCGTCGAGCCGACCCACCAGGTCGCTCATCTGCCAATTGTGCACAAACTGCCGGGCGGTCTCCAGTGTGACGACCTCCTCGGTCGCGCTGCCGGCGATGACATCCTCCAGGGCCGCCTTCTCTTCGGCACTCAGGGTGGCCACGGCATCGGCGCGAATCTGATCGATGAACTTCTTGAAGCTGTTGCCACCGCGATACTTCGACTGGGCGATGGTCAACAGGCTGAAGAACTCGCGACGCTGCTGTGGCGACCAGCCCTCTTCGAGATTCCGCAGCACAAAGGCATAGTACAACTGATCCTGCTGATTGCTCGCGGCCCGCAGCAAGGCCATGGCCCGTTCGGCAACTTTCGGCGCTTCGAGGTAGACCAGCAGCCGGGTGAGTTCAAAATTCACCCGATCGCTGGGGGCGGGGTACAAGTCGTTGAGCGTGGCCAAGGCCCGTTGACGGGCCTCGGGGCTGGGCGGCGGGGCCCGGTTGCCGTCGTTCTTCCAGGATTCGCCCAAGCGAATGAACGCCAACTGATATGCCCGGAGCGCGGCGAGGACTTGCTCCTCGCTGAGGCGATCCCAGGGCAAGCCGGCCAGCTTTTCCAGCACCAGGGGTTGGTGCTCCTGCGAGCCACTTCGGGTGACGGCGACCATGGCCTCGATCACGGCGTTGCGTCGGGTTTCGGCCTGGGCCCGCTCGATCCATTGCTCAAGCGGTTGATGTTCGATGGCCAGTCGTGCCGCGTGGCGGATGGCGCGATCGACACTATTGAGATGCGGCCAGGCGGTGGCCACGGCTTGTTCGCTGCCGGGCCGATGCAGGCTCTCCAGCTCGCGGCGGAGCCGGCGGGCCTCGGCCCCGCGGGGATCTTCTTTCTTGGCGACCGGCGCGGTCGACTCGTCACCGGTGTAGGTCACGCGATACAGCCCGCTCTGGGTGCGTCGACCACCAATGGTGAAGTACAGGGCGCCGTCGTGGGGATTGACGGTGATGTCGGTCACCGGCAGCGGTCGGCCTTCAATGAAGCTCTCGAAGCTGCCGGTATAAGTCGCCCCTTGGGGATCAAGGTGGACGGCATAAATCTTGCCGTAAGTCCAATCCAGAATGTACAGCGCCCGCTGATACTTTTCGGGGAACTTGGCATCGGTTCCGAACAGGATGCCCGTGGGCGATCCCAGGCCGATATCGACGACGGCGCCGAAGCTGTCGACAAAGTAATCGGGCCACTTGCCGGTGCCGAAACGCCAGCCGAACTCGGCTCCGCTGATGGCGTGATTCACCCGCGTGGGACGATACCAGGGGGTGCCGGTGTCCCACTCCATGTCGGCATCGAAGGTGAACAGCTCGCCGTCGAGATTGAAGTCCATGCTGTAAGGGTTGCGGTAGCCGCCGGACTGCAGGGTCCAGTGTTCGCCGTCGGGATCGGTGATGGCAATCCAACCGCCCGGGGCCATGCGGCCGGTGGCGTGCCCGTTGCCGTCGGGATTCCGCTTGAGCAGCAGGTCTTCGGCCCAGTTCTTCAAAGGCGAATTGGGGTCGTAGCCCTCGGGCGGTTGCGTGTGATTGCCGGCAATGACGTACAGGCTTTTGCCATCGGGGCTCAGCCGCACGGCATGCGGACCGTGCTCGCCGCCGCCTTGAAAACGCTTGAGGAGTTTCAGTTCGTCGAACTGATCGTCGCCGTTGGTATCGCGGAGTCGGTACAGTCCACTACCCTGGGCAGCGCGACCATTGACCACGACGTACAGGCTATCAAAGGCGTACAGCAGCCCCTGGGCCTCGCCGATGTTGACGTCCAGGGCCTCCACCTCGGTGGCCTCTTCGCCCGGCGAGGGGAACTCGGGTGGGGTGATGCGATAGAGCTTGCCGTACTGATCGCTGGTGATCAGCCGACCCTGGGGATCATGCGTCAGGGCGACCCACGAGCCTTCGGTCTCCTTGGGCACGCTGTACAGCAATTCGACTTGAAAACCGGGCAGCGTGGTCAGCTTGTCAGCCGGGGTGGCCAGGACTTTGGGTGGCAGGGCATCGGGATCGATGGCCAAGGCCCCCCATGGCGCCGAGCCCAACTTGCCCTTGCTGACGGCTTGCTGCCACTCGATACCTTCGACGTTGCGACGTGGCTGGGCGGCTCGATCGTCTTCGGTCT
>JBJHDE010000647.1:0-3263 GCA_050486385.1 Planctomycetales bacterium
ACCCCGGCCGGCTTCGTCGGGGCGCTCGCGATTGTGGGGCAGGCCCAGACCGTGGCCCAGTTCGTGGGCCGTGCCGCCCAGGAAAATGGTGTTGTGCCGCCCCAGCGAGATCCGCCCGTATTGGCTATCGCGGATGCGGGGCTCGCTCTTGGGCAGATTCAAAGGGTCCAGCAGTTCGGAATCGGCTACCCAGGCCGATCCGCCCCGCGGTCCGCCCCCGCCGTAATAGGGACTCTTCTGCCGAATCGTCTGGCCGTCCCATTCGGTCAAGTGGCAGATGTACAGCACCGTCTCGTCGTCACCTCGGATGCCGGCCTCGCGGAGCACGGGCAGGGCCTCGCCGCGGATGCGGGCTCCGTCCTGCGGGCGATAATCGTCGTAGTTCGCCGCGCCTCGGACCAAGTGGATCCGGATCCGGCCCGCGTCGTCGCGATCCAGGCGAATTGTCCGTCGCCCCAGGCCGTGCCGTTGCATCTCGTCGGCGAAGTACTGCTCAATCTCCGTCAGAATCCGTTGCCAGCGGGCGTCCCAGTCGGCCGCTGGCTCGCGATCAGCCGGTGTGAAGTACACCACATGCAACAGCCGCTCGTCGGCTGGGGGCGATTCGCCATGGTAGGCCGCAAGAATCGCCTCGGCCCGTTCGACCCATCGCGACTCCTCCCGCCGGGGCTCCTCGGCCCAGACCAGCAGACCCACGACCCACCAGCATCCCCAGACCCAGGGCAGAGTGCGGACTGTCAGCATGCTATGTTCCTGCCTGTTCGGGACCTGTGTCGCGGGCTCGGTTTCACCAGCAAACCCAGCCGATGGGTGCTAGGGGATTCTCTGATGAAAGTCTAGGGGCTCCGGAGGCCCCTGCCTAGATGATTGCGCGGCTTGGCGTCTCGGCCCGCCACGGTCGGATGGGTCGCCGCATGGCGGCACGCCGGGGGCGATCCGGAGAGTGGGTCGCTTGAACCCGCGGGTCGCGGCGGCTAGCGTGGGCGTTCGCCAAAGAACTGCTTTCGCCGGATGCCGCGTCGATGACCCCTGTGTTCCAGATGAACCGCCGTGTCGAGTTTGCCGACACCGACATGGCGGGCATCGCCCACTTTGCCAGCTTCTTCCATTATATGGAGGAGGTCGAGCACGCCTTCTTGCGGAGCCTGGGCACCAGCGTCTACGTCCCCGAGGGCGACGGCCACATCAGTTGGCCCCGGGTGGCGGCATCCTGCGATTACCGCGCGCCGGTGCGATTTGAGGACGTGCTGAACGCCGAACTCTATCTCGAGCGGCTGGGGCGGACCAGCCTGCATTATCGACACCTGATGCATCACGACGGACGGCTGATCGCCGAGGGCCGCATCTCGGCGGTGTATTGCCGCTTCCGACCTGGGGTCGCGCCGGAACCCTTGCCGCTGCCCGAGGCAATCCGCGCACGGGGCGAATCCGCATGAGCGCCTACCTGGAAGAGTTGACGTTTCGTTTGGGCACGGCCGCGGCGCGGCTGCCGGGCGACTTGCGGCTTCGCCATGCCGATTATCTGCGGCAATGCCAGAACGCCGACGGGGGCTTCAGCGGTCGCGAGGGCCCCAGCGATTTGTACTACACCGGCTTTGCCCTGCGATCGCTGGCCCTGCTGGAGGCCCTGGACGAGCCCATCGCCCTGGCAGCGCGGGATTACCTGCGGCGCGAACTCGCCGGGCGGGCGACCATCATCGACTTCCTCTCGCTGTTGTACAGCGCCCTGCTGCTGCAAACCTCGTGCGGCATCGATTGCCTGGAAGGCGTGCCGGACGAGTGGCCGCTGCGTGTGGCCGCTCGGCTTGAACAACTGCGACGCGAGGACGGCGGCTACGCCAAAAGCGACGAGGGGGCCAGCAGCAGCACCTATCACAGCTTTCTGGTGCTGTTGTGCCGGCAGCTCATTCATCAACCCATCCCCGAGCCCGAGCGGCTGGTGGACTTCATCAAGGGGCGACAGCGCGAGGACGGCGGCTTTGTCGAGATCGCCGCCATGCGCCGCAGCGGCACCAATCCCACCAGCGCCGCGGTGGCCGTGCTGCGGATTCTCGACGCCCTGGACGAGTCCACCGCCGAGCGTGCCGCCAACTACCTGGCCGATCGCCAAGGCGACGAGGGCGGCTTGTTGGCCAACACCCGCATCGCCGTGGCCGACACGTTGAGCACCTTCACCGGACTGTTGACCCTGGCCGACCTGGAGTGTGCCGACTGGATCGACCCGCAGGCCGTGCGACGGTTCATTCTGGGTATGGAGCGGCCCGAGGGCGGCTTCCGCGGCGCGGAACTCGATCCGGCCGTCGATGTGGAATACACTTTCTATGCCCTGGGGGGATTGGCCCTGGTGGAAGAACTCACCGGGCCGGGGCCGTCGCCTTAAGCGCACGTGCCCGTTGCCCGGACGTGTCTCGCACTCTCGGAAAAGTCTCGCACCGATGGCCGACCTCGAAGCCCACGACCTGACCAAGCAGTTTCCCACCCGGGCCGAACCGCTCGACGTTTTGCGGGGGATCTCGCTGGAACTCAACCGCGGCGAGAACCTGGCGGTGTTGGGCCCGAGCGGGTGTGGCAAGACCACGCTGTTACAGATTCTTGGCACGCTGGACGAACCCACCAGCGGCAGTTACCGCTTCGACGGCATCGAGCCGTTCACCCTCAGCGAGCCCGAGCTGGCCCGTTTCCGCAACGACCGCATCGGCTTTGTCTTTCAGGATCACCACTTGCTGCCGCAGTGTACGGCCCTGGAGAATGTCCTGCTGCCGGTGCTGGCCCAGGGCAACGCCACCGAAGCCCTGATCGCCCGAGCCCAGGAACTGCTCCAGCGGGTCGGGTTGGCCGATCGGCTGGATCATCGACCGGCCGAGCTGTCCGGCGGCGAGCGTCAGCGCACCGCGATCGCCCGGGCGTTGATCCGCCAGCCGGTGCTGTTGTTGGCCGACGAGCCCACCGGCAACCTCGACCGCACCACCGCCGAGACCGTCTCGTCGCTGTTGCTGGAATTGCAGGCCGAAGAGAACACCATTTTGGTCGTGGTCACCCACAGCAGCCAACTCGCCCACCGCTTCCGCCGCCGCGTCGAACTCGACAACGGCCGCATGAGTGAAGCGGCGTAGGTATGGGGGCGCCTATTGATGTCCGCAAGAGAGGTCCAACGGAAGGGAACCGCTTCGATCTTGCGAACGGGTTGGCTGGCAGAGGTCGATTTCCTACCAATTATGACCGTTGCCTGCAAACGTTTACCGACAAGCCAAGAGGTACTGGGT
>JBJHDE010000648.1:0-3259 GCA_050486385.1 Planctomycetales bacterium
GCCCGAGGGCTGATGGTCATTGGTGTTCCATTGGCGATGAATAATCAGCCGGAACGCGTTAGCGTCCGGTTTTTGACAAGTGGCCAGGCCGGGGGTGGTTGGCAAGAACCCTGTAGAAGTTAGGGAATGGAGCGGGAACGGATTTTATTCGAAGTGCTGCACAAGAATCAGAAAGCAGTTGTTCTTATCAGTGCGCACGTTGGGACGAAACACTATGACTACTCAATCCAGCTTGAAGGGAAAGGACCGAGACGCCTACCTGGAACTCGTGCAGGCCTTTCCATTGCTCTCGATCGCATCCGACACGCAGCTTGCGGCGGCGTTGGAGGTGATCGATAGGTTGGTCGGCCGGGACGAGCTTGAACTCGGCGAGCAGATGTACCTGGATGCGCTGAGCGACCTGGTTGCCACCTACGAGGACACGCACCATACCATTCCGCCGGCCTCCGATGCCGACATGCTCCGCCATTTTCTGGAGGCCCGAGGCATCAGCCAGGTGCAATTGAGCCGAGAGACGGGAGTCGCCAAATCGACCATCTCGGAAGTGCTGGCGGGGAAGAAACCGTTCAGCCGGCAGATGGTCCGCAAGTTGGCCGACTTCTTTAAGGTGGATGTGAGCGTGTTGACGGCCAACTTCTGACATGCACGGCGGTCAAGTGCGTTTGGTCATGCCGGGGTAAATGGCTGAGGCTGAGACTGGAGTTCACACATCGGCGGGGCGTGTCGCGTGCCGCAGGGTCTGCAAGACCTGCTCGACCGCCAGTTCAACTTCCAGCAGCGTCATTGCGCCGCTTGGCTGCAATCGTCCACGCACCAAGTCGAGCACCGCATCGCGGAGGGCGGCGGTTTGATCGTCGGCCACCGCGGTCGCCGGGGGCGGGGCCGTCATCAGCCCGCTGGTATCCAGCGTCTCGCTGAGTTCCTGCTTGCTCATGATGTAGGTCCGCGAGGCAAGCTGCTCGTTGTCGGCGGTGCCCGGCGTGTCGAAGTCCACCTGTTCGGGCTCCGACAGTTCCCAGGCGGCTTCGGGCGCGGCGACCTGAGGCAGGTAGACTTCAAACATCAGCGGGCCCACGATCAGCACATCGCCAGTGGCCAGCAGGGTGCTGGTCTCAATGCGCCGGCCGTTGACATAGGTGCCGTTCGTGCTGCCGCAATCGGCCACCGTGACACGGTGGTCGGCGTCGATGCGAAACGCGCAGTGCCGCCGGCTGACCTCGCTGCTGTTGGGCCGCATGTGGCAGCCTTCGTCACGACCAATCACAAATTCCGAACTCTTGATTCGCAGCTCTTTGCCGACATGCCGACCGGCCAAAATTCTCAGCACCAACATCCCACGCCCCCTGCCCGAAAACGTTCCGTGAATCGCGGTTTGCGCCCTCGTGTCCGCGATGAAACTACTGGGCCACCTCTTGCGGTGCGTAAGGAATGCCACGCTGCTTGAGCGCCTCGAACAGGGCGTGCTCGGTGTCGCGCTGGGCCGAGCCCTCCAACAACACCTTGACCCGTGTGGTTTGCTCCTCGGGCGTGCCTTCCACGGCCCGCAACACATCGGCCAGCGAGCGGCTCTCGCCACCAATCAGGTACTCGGTGCCGCGGACGGTCACCTCCAGCGGTGCATCGCGGCCCGTTCCCGGACCCGCCAGGTCGGGGTCGACCGGTTCCTGGTGTTCCTCGGGCGTGGCGATGTCTTGCTCGGGCAAGACGCCCAGGCCGCCTCCGCCAAAGTTGAATAGATAAGCCAAGACGGCCAGCACCACCAAGCCGCCACCAACAGCCACTTTCTTCATGATGCTGCTCCTTACTTGTCCGAGTGATTGACTGAGAATCGCTGGTCGTTGGCCCCGTCGGCTGGTCCACCTGCGAGCGACACCGCTTGACTTACCGAAAGACGGCCCGACCGTCGGCCGCGACTGTTCTCGGGCTGTGCATAGGGCCCGTGCCGAGCCCAATTGTCCCAGCGGTGCGGTCCCAGCACCGGCCGTTCCTCTATTCTACGGGCGGACGGGCGTATAACCCAGGTCGGCAATTTCAAATCGTTTGGCTCCGTCGTAGCGATCGCGAAGACTCACGGCCAGGCGTTCCAGGGCCCGTTCGACGTCGCGCCAAGCCGCCCGGGAGGCCTTGCCCTGGCTGAACAGGATCACGACCAGGCTCTTGGGCTCGCCGGTTTCCCGCAGAAAATGCCGGTCGATGGTCTCAATCACCTGTTCGGGGCTTTCAATGACGAAGGGGCCAAAATCGCGACGCCCGGCCCGGATGCTGAAGGTGTCGTCGTCGTTGACATGCACGTCCCAGAAGTCGGCGTATTTTTTGAGTTCCGACACCGTCCGCAAGTGACGCACAACCCGTTCGGGGGCGACGCCTCGCAGGTCTTCGAGTTCCTCGCGGACCCGCCGCCGGGCGTCCGGCGGCATGCGGTTGAGCGCCTGACTGAATGCCTCGATCGGCAGGTTCAATACGTCCTGCATCACCGAGGTCACCTGGGCCAGGTCGCGGGCGGCCCGCTGCCGTTCGTGATCGGCCACCGATTCCAGTCGGGCGAGATGCTGCTCCAGGGCGTTGCGCTCCTCGCGGAGATCGCGAATCGTCGCACCGCGGGCGTCGAGTTCACGCTCCAATCGCGGCAGCATGGCCACGGCCTGGTCCAGTTCCTCGCGGAGCTGATCGTGCCGAGCCTCGCGTTCGGTGGTTGTCGCGGCGATCTCTTGCAGGCGATCGCCGATATCCACGCTCCGCGATTGCAGCTCGAAGTACTGCGCGAAGATGATGATGATCAGCATGTCCAACAGCGGCGTCAGATTGAACAGCACCCGCCGTCGTGCCAATAACCACATGGTGGGCGTGCTCCTGAGGCTGGTGGATGGAGTCTTGGCGCAAGCGGGCCGGCGCAAGCGGGGCTACGAGGTTGCCAGGTCATCGGGCGGCACCCGCCCCGATCCGGCAATCGGATACTCCCGCGTCAGCTCGCGTTCGGCTTGCCGCACGGCGTCGCGGACGGCCGCCTTGGCTTCAATCAGTCGCACGAATGAAGGCTCGAACAGGGCGTTGACCATCATCAGCACCATGGCCGCCGCCAGTCCGCTGATGGTGCTCCAGATGGCCGCGCCAAAATTCTGCACAATGTCCACGGCGGCTTCGGCGGACTGTTCAATTTCGTGGGCGGCTACCGAGGCTGGCGGCTCGCTGCCTGGCGGCTGACGCTGCTCGACCGAGACCCCCAGAGCCAGCACCGTGCCAAAAATGCCCAGCAGCGGAT
>JBJHDE010000649.1:0-3252 GCA_050486385.1 Planctomycetales bacterium
GCCATGCCCCCCGGGCCCCCCCGCCTCCTGGGTTATTCCAAGTGACCGATGGCACGTCGCCCACCGAGACGTTGATTGGCCCTGGCCTGGGCTTCTGAGGCGAATTGCCGCACGGCCATGCTAGCAAGCGGGAGAGAACACCCCGCATGGCGAGACGCACGGACCCAGCTCACACCGTCGGCTGCGCGACGCCCGTGCAGTTCCGCCACGGGACTAGGCAGCTTGAACGGAAATGTAAGAAATGCCGATGAAGTTCTGGCCCTGCGGCACAGGACGTAAGCATTCGCAAAGCCGCAACTTCCATGATTTTGGGGCGATCGGCGGGTGGCGACGGAGTGTTTGGCACGCCACTTGCTTTAGATGTTTTTGGAAAGACGTCCTGCGAGTCCCACCCAGAGATCACTCTCTGAGCAACGTCTTTCTGAGTCAGTCCCACCTAAGTTTCTCTTCGCCGCTTCTGTGCAAAGCCGGTACAGAGGCTCGCCCCGAGGAGGTCCCACCCCCTCCTCGGGGCACCCTTCTTTTCTCTCCCTAGAAGGTGTGCGGTTCCGCCTACTGGAAACCGCCACGCTCCAGCGGTCGCACGTGGATCTCGGTGTAGGTGATCCAACCGACGCGGCCTCCGCCCAAGTCGACCGGCACGCGGACCCGTTGCTCCTGGATTTGCCGGCCAGCGCCCGCCAGGCGGCGGCGGAGTTCCGGCAAACGCTGGCGATCCCAATGTTCGATCATCCGGCGATAGTCGTCGGCAATCTGGCCGTCGCTGACCGGCACTCGCATCGGGCTCTGGCTGCGGCCATCGGCCAGTTCCAACTCAAAGAACCGCACCGGCACGGCAAGCTGTTCCGGAGCCTGGGCCCAAGGATCGGGATCGGCCTGCTCGGGCGTGGACGGCACGCCTCGGCTGTCGGCCAACCCGGGTGTATCGCCCAACCCGCCGGATGCATGCGGCCAGGGCCCAGCGACGGGGGCCACAATCTGAAAGCCCACGCCAAAGGCCACCAGCACGGCCACCGCCAACGTCAGCCACGAGGTCGCCGGGATGTTCCGCCGTGACGGGGCCACGGGCTCCGCCGGGCGTACGGGCTCGGCCACCGGTTCGGCCGGCAGGGCGGGTTGGCGAAGGGCCCCCAAGTCCTGTTGCCAGGCCTGTGCCTCAAGAAACGCCAGGGCGAGGTCTCGCCACTGGTTGTTCGATTCGATGTGGGCCAACAACCGCCGCTGCCCGTCGCGGTCGAGTTCGCCATCCACCAGGCGATCCAGCAACCGCGGCACATGGTCCGAGGGCTCCAGCGGCGGGCGATTGTCAGGCGTGTGGGTCATGCTGCACGCTTCACTTGGTGGTCCATGCTTGGTTCAGTTTTCCGGCTCGATAACGTCCAACTCGGCCAGCTTCCGCCGCATCTTTTGTCGCGCGCGGTGCAGCCGGGCCTCGACGGCACTCTCGCTGATATCCAGGCGCTGACTGAGATCGCGATAACTGAGGTTCTCGGTGTACTTCAACAACAGGATCTCCGCATCCTTGGTTGGCAGCCGCTCCAACGCCCGACGAATCATCGTCTGTCGTTCGTCGCGCAACAGCCACGACAGCGGATCCTCGGCCGTGCGTCCCGCATCGCCGCCGCCCAGATCGCGATACCGTCCCTCCAAACGTCGCCGCCGCCCGATCTTGCGTCGGTACAGCAGGCTCTGGGTCACCGCCACCCGGTACAGCCAGGCCGGCAACTTGTCGGGGTTGTCCGGCAGGCTGCGACCTCGCACCGTGGCCAACGAGACCTCTTGCAGCACCTCGTCGACGGCCTGCGCTTCGCCCACCCGGGCGAGAATCACCGTCCGCAACCAACGCTCGTGGTCGGCCAAGGCCGCCGCCGCGGGGTGCGGATCGCTGGCCGTAGCCCGATCCTCCGGGGTCGGCGATGGCAGCCCCGTGGCGTTGGCGGCGGGTTGTTCAACGGGTCTGGTCACGGTACCTGGTTTCCGTCCCGGTTCGCTCCCCAACGGGGAGTTGCCGCCGCGACGGCCTTCTTGCGTTCCGATGACGGGAAAATCATGGCCCAATGCCCACCATCCAGTCGGGCGTTGCCCCATCTTTTGAGCCGATCCGAGTGAGAAACCCGGTCGTCGGGCCCTCTTTGCGCCGGGCCGAATCGGGGCCAGACTTCAAATCGTGTCGAGCAACTGGCGGTGGTTTGGCCCGCAGGGAACAATTGTCCATGGCATACTGGTTATTCAAGAGCGATCCCGAGGACTTTTCGATCGACCTTCTGGCCGCCGCACCCAAGAAGACCACCTGCTGGGACGGCGTGCGGAACTACCAGGCCCGCAATTATCTCCGCGAGTGCCAGGTGGGCGACAAGGTCCTGTTTTACCAGTCCAACGACAAGCCGCAGGCCATTCATGGGGTGTGTCGCGTCACCAAGGCGGCCTATCCCGACCCCACCGCTTGGGATGCCGACCACAAGCACTACGATCCCAAGAGTTCGCCCGAGGATCCGACGTGGTGGATGGTGGACATCCGTCTGGAGAAGCGATTCGATCCTCCGGTCGATCGGGATGCACTCAAGGCCGACCCCGCGCTGGCCGACCTCGAGACCCTGCGTCGCGGCACCCGCCTCAGCGTGCATCCCGTCACCCCCGAGCAATTCGCCGCGATCCTCAAACTCGCGGGTGTGGGGGAGTAGCAACGTTGCCTGCCCAACGAGGGAATGTTATACACTGAAGGGTGGGCCAGGCGGATTCCGGCCCCATGCCGCAGGCCTCCGCGCGTCTTGGGGCCTTGCTTCATCAAAAGCTGTGCCACTGCTTGCTGGCAAGCAGTGCGATAGGCTCTTCGATGTTGAATAGTCGAGCCGAAGCGCGACGATTCCAGGCAACGTGAACTGTTTCCAACACGGCTTGCCAGTAGGCAAGCAGTGGCACACCTGCAACCAAAAAGTATCGGATAACATCGTTTGGCCATTGAATCGTCTATCGTTGCCTGCAAAAGCTTACGAACAAGCCAAGAGGCACTGGGAGACTCAGGCGGCAAACAACACGTTGAACCGCGAAGACGCCAAGAGCGCGAAGATGTCGTGCCCCACCTTCGCGCTCTTCGCGTTTTGGCGGTTGACCACCTTCCCGTTCCAAATCGCCGCTGGGTCTGGCCGCTGGGTGGTCCACTTGGGCAGCTAGCGGTCGACCAGGCGGTTGCGGACCGGATCGGGCTGTCAGGGGGTGGCGGAAGCGGCGGCTGATTCGTGCGGTGGGTTGCAC
>JBJHDE010000650.1:0-3250 GCA_050486385.1 Planctomycetales bacterium
GTGCGGACTTGGCCGCGCGAGCATCACGGGGCCTGGAAATCCCAGTTGCAGCCCTGTGTATCAATCGCGGATTGGGCCGAGTTTTTTTCCCTGTTGTCGCACCGCCAGCGGGATTAGCCCGTGGCGGGAAGCAACCAGATCGGCTCACCTTTGTGTCCAGGAGCTTGTTCATGAGTTATGCCCGTGACTTGCCAATCCTGATCAATTGCCGAGATCAGGTGTCGATGCTGCGGGAACTCGTTAATTGGCTGCTGGAAGCCGGCCATGAACGACTCTATTTGATTGACAACGCCTCGACATTCGAGCCGCTGCTGGACTACTTCAGCGAAGTCCAGTCCAGGATCGCGGTGGTGCGGCTGGCCGAGAATGTCGGCCATCTGGCCCTGTGGCAGTGGAATCTGCTGGATCGGCTTGGGCTGAAGCCACCGTTTGTGTATGCCGATCCCGACATGGTTCCGATCGAGGAATGCCCGCACGATTTAGTGCAGCATTTGCTTGATGTGATGCTCGCCCTGCCGCGGATCCGGAAGGTGGGGGTCGGAATCGTCATCGATGACCTTCCCGAACACTACCAGTTTCGTGACCAAGTGCAGTCCTGGGAGAGCCAGTACTGGCAGAAGCCCTTGATGCCGGGTGTCTTCGAAGCTGCTGTGGACACGACGTTTGCGATCTACCGCGACGCCGGTCCCTTCACCCTCGAGGCCGTTCGCACGGGTTATCCGTATGTGATGCGACATCTTCCCTGGTATGTCGTCAGCGACACGCCCTCCGAGGAACTGCTCTACTATCGCGCGCATGCGAAATCGGCCAGCACGACCTGGAGCGGAGTGGAACTCCCCTTTTTGATTCAGCAGGTCGTGCGTCGCCAGGCCTCCTCAACCGGAGAATAGGGCGAGCCTGCCGCGGTCCGGCAGTTGAACGAGCAAGACGGCTCCAATTCGCCAGTTGACCTGGTCGGTCACCAAGCGACCATCCGCCTGACATGCCGAGGGCACCCGGTTATCCGGGCCGGCGCAAGTCGTAGCGAGCGATCCGGCCGTCGCGGGTGCGGAGATACAGGTGGCCCGCGACCAGCGGGTGTTCCATCAGCACCTCGTAGGCCGTGGTGTTCTGATGCGGTGGCAACCAGAAATCGCTCAGCAGTCGCGGCTCGGGCGGGCGGGCATCCAGCATGGCCAACTCGGTTTGGCTGTGCGAGCCGTCGCGGATCATCAGCAGGCGTTCGCCCAGGGGATAGAACTGAAGCGCTGGCGAAGCAAGCGGAAGACTGGCCAGGATTTGGCCAGTGGATTGGTCGAGCGTGTGAAACTGCGATGGCTCGTTGTCCAAGCCGTGGGCTCGGAAGTACAGCTTGCCATCGGCCACGGCCAGAAAGCGGCGAGCGCAGTTGTCCATCCAGGTGGAAAAGTAGTACGGCGGCTCCTCGGGGTGCTTCCAGACACGTTCCGCGCCGGTGAGTGACAGCGCGTAGCCGGCCAACAGGCCATAGTGTTGCGATGAGCCTTCCCGCCGCGGCCGCGCCGAGCCGCCGTTGACGAACACATAGCCCGCCGAAGGCGTGAGCGAAAAGTGATTGGGCCCCAAGCCCTCGACGGTCCACAACACACGACCGTCGACCGGATCGATCAAGCGGAGCACGCCCGACACCGTGGCGGCCAGAATGTACTGCCGCCCCTGATGCGACCAGACCGCCGGTGTGGCATGACGCGAACAGGCCTGAGGAATCTCCCACAGGCTCGCTCCGGTGAGGACATCCACCCCCCGCAGCCCCAGGTCTTGTCCATCGAATAACGGAACGATCAGTACACCCTGGGCGACAATCAGCGAGGTATTCCAGCCCATGCCGCCGGGCAACACCCGCTTGGCAAGCACATCGTCGCGAAGCCGCAGGGCCTCGTCATGGGCCCGCCCCAGCGAAGTCTCCCAGAGTTTGCTTCCGTCATGGGCCGAGTAAGCCCGAAGTCGCCCGGTCGTCCCCAGGCTGAAGACCGTGCCACTGTGCCAGGCGGGGGCCACGTTGTAGCCCTGGCGTTTGCCCATGTAGCGGTTGAGGCCGGCTTCGGTCTCGACGGCCTGCCACAGCGTTTGCCCAGTGGCGGCGTCGATGGCCACCAGCAGATCGTCGGCCAGGATGCGAAGGTTCCGCCGTAAGCGGGCGTGCTCGGCTTCGGTCAAGCGGCTGGGGTCGAGGTTCTTAAGCTGCGGTTGGTTCTCGGCCCAAGCGGTGCCGGCGGGACGAAACGTGCTGACGAACAGTTGCCCTTCGGCCAGGATGGGGCCCGAGCACGAACCGGGGTGACCGTCCCAGCGAGCCAGATTTTGTAGGAAGCCCGAGACCGAGCCCTTGGCGTAGCCGAGGTCGTCGGTCTGACTGAGCCAGACCTGCCGGGCGTCGCGGACGTCATCAACCAGGGGAGTGGCACTGGGGGGCGGTGTGAAGTTGCCATGCGGTCCATGGATCTGCGGCCAGGCCGGCTCGGAGGCCCAGACGCCGAGAGTCCCAGCCAAGCCAGGCCACCCGACCACGCAGAAGGCCAGGGCCAGCACCCAACGCCACGCATGCCATTGAGTCGCCACGGCGCACACCTTTCAAAACGGGGAACTCGTGTCAAGCAGGCAACTGTTGAACCAAGGGCCCACACCACACCCACCGTAAACCCGAGGTGAGGGTTAATCGCCCAGGCGGACTTGCTGGCCGTCGTAGGCCAGGGGGACATCGCCCAGCAGGACTCGGTCGCCGTCGATGCGCAACTCGGGATGCGGTCCCTGCTGCTTCAGCGTGAGCACGACGAAGGTGGTCTCGCCCGCGGTGACCGCTTGGGTCAGGGCCTTGCCTTGCTCGCCGGTGCGGACCGCACCACGAATCCGCGAGGCGGCCATCACCACGGTGGCATCAACTTCGAACCGTTGGCCGAAGTCGACCGCCAGGCTCGCGCCTTGAACACTCACCACGCCGCCATGTTGGTCGCCGGAGAAATGCGTGGGCTGGCCGACCATGTTGACGGGAAACTGCAACCGCTCGCCCAGGCCCCACACCAACACCGGTCCACCCCGCGTGGTGCCGTTGCCCCGGGTGGTTAGCAGTTGGGTCGTGACCAGAATATCGTCGGCGTCTTGCCAGCGGTTGCGGAACATGGCTTGCCCGCCATAGGCGTCGATCACCGCGTGGGGCAACACCTCGGCGGGATTCTGCTCGGCCACCTCCAGCGGCCAGTTCACAAGCGCCAACACGGCCCGATGCGGATAAGGC
>JBJHDE010000651.1:0-3234 GCA_050486385.1 Planctomycetales bacterium
CCCCGAGCACATCCGCCACTACCGCGTCGCGCAACGCGCCGACCGTCGCCAGCGCACCCAATCCCGCCGCGCCGCCCGCCGCTGACCCCCGCCCTGGTGCTGATGGGCGCTTACCAACTGCTCACCTACCTCCGCCTGGCCGGCAAGAAACATGGGTCCTTGCTGAATTTCGGAGACCCGAACCGTCCACGGCGAGTTGTGATGCCTTCTCCGCGGCTCCGTGCCTCAGTGAGAACACAAGGAAAGGGCGAACAGGCCGTGGCAGTGGAGCGGCGGAGCCGGGCGTGTTCGGATGGAAAGTCAACTCCCGCCGCTCGCTGAACCGTAGCGTTCGGCCGGGGCACACACAGGTGGACAAACCGCCAGTTCCACGAATCTCGTTTGCGGTTTTGCGCAGAGATCAGTAGGGCGTGATCCGGGATCCCTGGGCCAAACGTGCAGGCGGTTCTTCCATCACACGGCATTCACCGCCGTTGGCCGCGGACGATGGTGTATTTTTTGGCGGGCTCAAGCTGGATGTTGGTCAGCCAGTCGCGGCCGTGTTGGTCGTACCAATCGGGACTTTGCGTGACCAGCACCAACTCGCCGCCGGGGGCCAGGGCCGCGTGGGCGATGTCGAGGAAGTCGCGGGCGATGCGAAAGTGCGAAAAGTACGGCGGATTGGCCAACACCCGCTGGAAGCCGCCAAGACGTTGCGGACCGGTGGCTGTGTGTTCGACGGTCACGTTGGTCAGCTCGTTGAGACCCATGCCCACTTCGGTGGAAGCCACGCCCCGGGCGTCGGAGTCCACCGCGTGGACGGCCACATCCTCGGCACGCAGGGCGGCGGCGAACGCCACGCAGCCCGAGCCACAGCCCAGGTCGAGCACGGTGTCGCCCGGGGCGACGTGCATGGCCTCGATGAGTTTGCGTGCCCCGAGGTCCAGCCGACGGTGGGCAAACACGCCCGGCCAGCTTTCGGCATGAATCAGTCGTTCGCCATCGCGGAAGGCAAAGCGGCAGCGGAAGTTGCGGATGCGTTTCAACGGGCCGTCGTAGGCCAGTTCGTAAACGATGCCGCGTCGGTTGGCGGTCGTGGTGATCCGTGGGGTCAGCGTCCGCAGTTGGGCGCCCAGCCAGCGATCGTGCCGGTTGTCGACACTGACGACGAGCCGGCCCGACTCGGACAGGGCCAGGTAGGCGGCTTGCAGGGTCTCGCGGGCCCATTCGGCGTCGCCGGTGCGGCTGATGGGCAGGGCGATGCGATCGAACGGGCCGGCGGGCAACTCGGGGGTCGTGGCAATGGTCAGGTTGCCGGGCAACTGGTGTTCGGCATCGTGGCGGATGGCGGCCACGCGCTGCAAGTCGCTTTCCCAGAGGGTCACGGCCTGGTCGCCCCAGTCCGCGGCCGCCTGGCGGGCCAATTGCCCAAACCCCAGCGACGTGACCAGCAGGCCGCTGGGGGACCAGTCGGCCAGGTGATCCAACAGCAGTTGTTCGGCGGGGCGGGCCCGATTGCGACGTGGGGCAGAGTGTTCAGGCATGTTGTGGGGAACTCGGGGTTGGCTCAGGTCGATGGCTTGGGTCGGAATGGGGGATCTCGGCCCGGGAACGCGACCCAGGCAACCTCCCGGGGGCATGGGCTTCTCGCTGGATGAACGTCCAGGGCGGGTTTGATTCCACGGGCCGCCAGCGGCTATGATGAACGGGCCCCGAGAGTGGGCGCGTTAGCGATGGACCTTGGTTTCCGCCTTCTTGACCCCAGTACCAACCATGCCCCTGTACGAGTACGACTGCCCCGACTGTCAGGCCAGTTTCGAGCTGTTGGTGCGGATGGGCGAAGCCCCGCGGTGTCCGAGTTGCGACAGCCCGCGGATGGCCAAGAAGCTCAGCGTTCCGGCGGCTCATACCAAGGGGGCTGCCTTGCCGGTGTGCGAGGCCCCGCGTCCGGCGCCCAGCACCGGCGGGTTCTGTGGTCGCGGCATGTGCGGCTTGCCGGGTTGCGGACCCAACTGAAGCCCGCCGTGGGTGGCGGCTACTCATCCTGATTGAGCTGCTGCCGCAGATAGCGGGCCCGCTCGATATTGCGGTCCACCGTGTCGAGTTCCACGCCGCGGAGCTTTTGCAGGTGCGCGCTCTGCGTGGCCAGAAACAGTTCGTTGACCCGCGGGATGTCCAGTCCCTGGATCAACCCCAGGTTGACGCCCATCCGTAGGCTGCTGAGGTGGTTCATCGTCTCGTCCGACGAGATTGTCTGGGCGTGGCGGAGCGTGCCGTAGGCCCGAAACACCCGATCGTTGAGCTTCTCGGGGCTTTTGACTTGCAGGCTGGCGCGGGCCTTGCGCTCGTAGTCGATGACCACGGGAATGACGCTGCTGACGTTGCGGAGCAGTTCTTCCTCGCCGCGGCCCAGGGTGATTTGGTTGCTGATCTGGTAGAAGTCGCCCATCGCCCGCGAGCCCTCGCCGAAGAAGCCGCGGACGGCGAGGTTCAGTTTTTGCAGGCCGCGGAAGACGCGTTGGATTTCTTCGGTGATGACCAGCGCCGGCAGGTGCAGCATGACGCTGACCCGCATGCCGGTGCCCACATTGGTGGGGCAGGCCGTCAGGTAGCCCAGTTTGCTGCTGAAGGCGTAGGTCGCGCGGCTCTCGATGGCGTCGTCGATGGCGTTGATCTGCTGCCAGCAACTCTCGAGGTCGAAGCCACTGCGAATGACCTGAATCCGCAGGTGGTCCTCTTCGTTGACCATCAGGGCGACTTGCTCGTCGGCTCCCACGACCACGCCGCGCGGGCCTTCGGCCTCGGCTAGTTCGCGGCTAATCAGGTGCCGTTCGACCAGGAACTGCCGATCGATATCCGACAGCCGCCCCAGCGGGTAATAGTCCAGTGGTTGATCGATGGCCTCGCTCAGGGCGGGGGCCAGCAGGTCGCGGAGTTCGGTCTCGATGGCCCGGCGATCGTCCTCGGAAGCGCGGGAGATGAACGGATAATCCGCCAGATTCCGTGCTAACCGGACACGGCTGCTCATCACGATATCGCTCTGCGGCCCACTTCCGCGGAGCCATTCGCCGGCCGTGCCGGTCATCTCGTCCATTCGCACTGCTGTTGTTCTCCGGAGCATCACCCCGCGGTTTGGCTGCCTGTCTGGCGACCGTGCCGCGCCCCCTGGCCACGCGTCTTGGCGGAAACCCGGCCGGCAGGTCGCATGGACCGGCCCGCCGTTCTGGCCTGCCTCAGGCCGTCGGGGGCTTGGAC
>JBJHDE010000652.1:0-3232 GCA_050486385.1 Planctomycetales bacterium
AAATCGTTGTCGGGATGGGCCTCCAGGAAGCTGGCGGCGTGCTTCCGGGCTTCGGCGTGCTCTCCGAGGCCCAGGGCCGTGAGTGCGGCCAGATAACGCGACTCGGCGGCCAGGCGGTGTTCGGGGTAGGTGTCGGCCAGCTTGGCATAGTGTTCCAGGGCGTCGCCGCGGCGATCGGGCAGCTCGTACAGGGCGTCGGCCCGGTCAAAGCTCAGCCGCACGGCCAGGTCGCTCTTGGGGTCGAGCGTCGGAAAGCCCAGGGCTTTCTCGGCGGCCGCCAGGGCCTCGGCGGGCTGGCCAAGCTTCATGTGGCTCATGGCGATAAAGTGCCCGGCCTCGGGACCCACGGCTTCGTCGGGCTTAAACACATGGGTCAGGTTCCGCACGACGTCGGCGTGCTTTGCCTGGATGAATTGGGTCCGCCCCAGCATCAGCCAACTCCGCGGGACCAGCTCGCTTTGGCGGTGTTTTTCAATCACGTCGGCAAACGCCCGCGCCGCCTTGGGGTGCTCCTCCAGGTCGAAGCGGCAGACGCCCAGGCGGAACAGGGCCTGATCGGCCAGGGCGAACTCAGGATCGGCGGCAACCTGCTCGTACAGGCTGGCGGCTCCCTCGCGGTCATCGGCCTGATAGAGCAGGTTGGCACGGCGGTAGCGGACCTCGGTGGCAAACTCCCCCTGGGGGGCCTTGGCCAGATAAGCCGCGTAGGTCTTGGCGGCGTCGTCGGGCCGATCCAGTTCCTGCTCGGCCACCCCCTTGTTGTACAGCGACGAAGCCAACAGCTCGTGCTCGGGGAAGCCCGTCACCAGATCGGCAAACGCCGCCCGGGCCTTGGCGGGTTCGTCGAGTCGGAAGCGAATCTCGCCCAGCAGGAACAGGCCCTCGGGTCGGAACGTGTGGTCGGGATGCTGTTTGAGAAATGTCTCAAGTGTTTGGGCCGCTTGGGAATACAGCGGCTCCTGGGCGGCGGCTTCGGCCGATTTGGCCTGATTGAAGCGGGCGTTGGCCAGCCGGTACTGGGCCTCGCCGGCCCGATCGTCCTTGGGAGCCACCTCGATCAGCCGGGCGAAGCTGGCGGCGGCCTTGTCGGGCTGGTTGAGCTGCTGGAAGCACACGCCCTGGAAGTACAGCACCCGCGGCACCAGCTCGTCGCGGGGATACCGCTGCAGGAAGGTGGCCCACTCTTCGGCCGCCAGCGCGTACTGCTGGGCATTTTGCAGGTTGCCCGCCAAGCGGAACTGGGCGGCGCTGGCGGCGGTGGTCTTTTCCCAGTCCTGAGCCAGGGCCGCTGGGGTCGTGACGCCCCACGACAGCACAACCACAAGAACCGCCGCACAGCGAAGCCACGTACAGGTTGAACCAGCCATCTTGGAAGCCTGAGCTACGAGGCAACGACCAAGCACCCGAATTGCCCTTGCTACGGGCGAAACCCAGCCTCTGTTCTCGCCGCCGGCCCGCGGCAATGCAAGAGGGAAAGCGCACGGCTCGGGGGGCCTCACAGCGAGGGACAACCCACGCGACTGGTCCGCCCGAGAGCGCCGACGCGACAAATTCCGTCGCAGTCTGTCTTGTTCCGTTTCGAAGATTGCTATTACGATGGAAGGAACACGTGTCGGACGCCGGGCATTGGAGCGCGGGGTCCGATCAGGTCCCCAGGCCAGGAACGCTCAACATGATTCACTACACTTGCGATATGTGCGGCCGACCCTTGAGCACGGACGAAGTTCGCTACGTGGTGGATATGCAGCTCTACGCGGTGACCAGCCCGCAGCCCGGCGAGATTGTCGTCGATCCCGACACCGACCACCTGGGCGACCTGGACGACCTGATGCACCAAGCCGACGACGTGCCCGACCTGACCGACGACCGCACCCACGCCTTGCGGCTGGATCTGTGTGCCTGCTGCCGCGTGCAATTCCTCAAGGATCCCTTGGGTCGCGACAAGCTGACCAAGGAACTCAACTTCAGCAAGAACTGACGCCCAGGCGCGCGTCCGCCAGTTGAGTCAGCAAACGCCCCGGGTCGGCCCTCACCAGCCCGCGATTGAACACGAGTCGAGCGACCGCCTCTTCGCAGGCGCGAACGCTCAGTTTCAAACACCTACTGCGCGCACACCCACGGCGCGCGCAACGCTGGTCAAGCCACCCGTCGGGCGCGAGAGCGGGCTTGTGCGGACTGGGATCAGCGATCACGGGGCGTGACGCCCAGCACGACATCGAACTCGGCCTTCAGCTCGCCCACCCGCGATCCCTCCAGCGGCTTGAAGTCGGTGAGAATCGTCTCGCGGGCTTTCGGGTCGCGGACGGCATTGAACAGCCGATCCCGTTCGTTCTGGGGCTCGCCCCGCACGTAAAGCTGCGTGGTCAGCAACTCCTGATTGCCGCGGCTCACTTTGACGTGGATGTGCGGCGTGCGGCCCGGATAGGGCACCGGCTTGATGGTGCGAAAGTAGTAGGCACCGTTCGAACCCGTGAAGAATCGCCCGTAGCCCTGGAAGTTGGCGTCCCGCCGCCCGACGTTCGCGCTGCCGCTGTGCAGATACACACCGTTGTGATCGCACTGCCAGATCTCGACCAGCACGTTCTTCATCGGTTCGCCCTGGGTATCGAGAATGCGTCCCGACAGGTGCGTCACCTCGCCCAGGGCCGGCGTGACCGAGTCGGTAATGATCAGCAAATCATTATCGGTATCCAACGGCAAACGATCGGGATAGAACGGACCCTCGGTCTGTTGGGCGGTCCGCATCAGCTCTTCGGCAAACAGGCCCGGCGTGGTGAACAGTGCCGTGCCCCAGGCCAATCCCCCGAGAAACAGGCGACGGTGGGTCAGATGTGAATCGCTCATCGGTGTCCTCGGGTCAAAGTCGCGCGTTTCCAGGATCACGCCTCACTGGCCGAACCGCTCCATGAGCCGATCGACCCCGGCACTGTAGTCTTCCTGCTCGCGGTGTCCGGCCCGCAGTCGTCGCAGGCTGAGTCCGGCCAGCACGGCCAGAGCCGCCGCCGAGGCCCCGGCGGTTTCCGACATTCTGTCGGGGAAGCCGTCGTCGTCCAGCATTTCGTCGTCAAGCATCGGATCGGCCGGCAGCGGATCGTCGCCCTCGGGCAACTCGATCCCGGCTTCTTCCAAGGCTTCGAGGATCGCCTCTTCCAACTCGGCCAGTTCGCCGGCGGTGAACATCTCGTCGGTGGGCTTAGTAAAGCCCAGCACGACCTCGTCAACGCCGTACATC
>JBJHDE010000653.1:0-3214 GCA_050486385.1 Planctomycetales bacterium
TTCGATGGCCGCGCGGGCGTGTGGTTGGCCCGTTGTGACAACCCCGATGCCGAAGAACCCACCTGGACCGAGCCCCGCCGGATTGCCCACGGCGTAACGCTCAATAAGCCGATCGTCTTGGCCAACGGCGAGTGGATGCTGCCGGTCTCGCTGGATCAGCGCGAAGGCTTTGGGCCGTTTCGAGGCTGCTTCCGCGAGCTTGACCCCGAGCGGGGCGCCAACGTCTATGTGTCGGCCGATCAAGGCCGCTCGTGGCAGCGACGTGGTGGCGTGCGGTTTCCCAATCCGAACTGGCACGAACACATGCTGTTGGAACGCCGCGATGGCACCTTGTGGATGCTCGCCCGCACCTCCCGCGGGGTGATGCAGAGCACCTCGGACGATGCGGGGCGGACCTGGGCCGAGCCCACCCCGGCCGAACCCATCCAGCATCCCGTCGCCCGGTTCCATCTGCGACGCCTGGCCTCGGGGCGCGTGCTGCTGGTCAAGCATGGCGAGCGAATCGACGCCCACGAGGGCCGCAGCCAACTCACGGCCTGGCTTTCGGACGACGACGGCCGGACCTGGCAGGGCGGGCTGATGCTGGACGAGCGGAAAGGCATCTCCTATCCCGACGGCTTCCAGGCTCCCGATGGCACGATCTACATCTCCTACGATCGCAATCGCGCGACCGATGGCGAAATCCTGCTGGCCCGCTTCACCGAAGAGGACATCCTGGCCGCTTCGCTGGTGGGCCCCAAATCCAAGCTCCGGATGCTCATCAGCCGTCCCCTGGGCGGCATGCGATAAAGGAATCCGGACCGGGCCGACTCACACGGCATTCAGGCCGTGGCGGAGGGCTTGCAGGATGATGGCGGGGTCTTCGACCCCGAGGCTAAGCCGAATCATCTGATCGGGGATGCCCAGCCGGGCCCGCTCCTCCGGCCGCAGTCCGCGATGGCTGGTCGAGGCGGGATGCGACAGCGTGGTGGTCACATCGCCCAACGAGGGACAGAAGGGAATCCAGTCGCTGACGGCGGCGATGAACCGCTCGGCGGCGCCCCAGCCCTCGGCCTCGGGGGCCTGGAGCACAAAGCTGACCATCGTCCCGGGCGGGTTGGCCAGCAGTTGCTGACTGATGGGGCGATCCGGGTGGTGCGGCAGACCGGGATAGTCGACCCGCGCGACAGCCGGGTGTTGATCCAGAAACGTGGCGACTTGCTGGGCCGTGGAGCACGCCCGGAGGGTGCGGACTTCGAGGGTGGCCAGTCCCCGCTGGGTGAGCCAGCAATCCCAGGGGCTGGGCGTAAAGCCCCAGGTGCTCCAGGCTCGGACCAGGCGATCGAAGCCTTCGGCCGCCCCACCGAGAAAGCCCAGCGTGGCGTCGCTGTGGCCGTTGATGATTTTCGTAAGGCTTTCCAGCACGTAGTGGGCACCGTGCTGCAGGGGGCGACACACCGCGGGGCCGGCCAGCGTATTGTCGACCACCAGCACGGCGCCGGTGTGGGCGGCCCGCTGGGCCAAGGCGGGCAGGTCGGCCACGCGGAGTCGCGGGTTCGAGATGGTCTCGACCAACAGCATGCGTGTCGTGGGCCGCAGGGCTTCGCTGACAGCGGCCAGGTCCTGGGTATCGACGATGGTCGCCGTGATGCCCAGCCGCGGCAGTTCCTCGTGGATCATCGCCAGCGTGCGGCCGTACAAATCGCGACTGGCCACCAAGTGATCGCCCTGGACCAATTGGCCCAGCACCAGAGTCGCCAAGGCGGCCATCCCCGACGAGCATACCAAGCCGCGTTCGGCCCCGTGGGCCCGCGCCACGGCTTCGGCCAACAGGTCGGCATTGGGATGGCCGTCCCGTGCGTACACATAGCCCGAACCCGGTTGCCCCAGCCGTTGGTCCGCCGCCTGGGGACTGGGCATCCGGTACACGCTGGCCGGATGAATCGGCGGAATCAGCGGCTGATCGCGGGCAACGGGCGAATCGTCATCGGGCGACATAGGGCAACTCGGCGGGCGAGGCGCGGCAAAGCGGGGTCAGCGAACGCGCCGCCCATCATCGTCGCGACCGCTCCATTCCAGCAAGACCTCGCCGCTAGGGGGCCGCTCGCGGTAAGCCGTCGCCGGGGGAGCCTCGTCGGCGGTGCGACCGCTCCGCGATCGCCCGTACCGCGGGCCAATGGCCACCCAGCCGGGTTCTTGATCGGCCATGACGACCTGCCCGTTGGGCGTGACGCGATCGGGGGCGGGTTCTCGCGGCGGGGTCGCTTGCGGGTTCTGCCCGGGTCGCTGGATGGGCACCATTTCGCCCTGGCCGCGCGGTGTGCCCGAGCCGGTCGAAGGCCGCGGCGGTTGGCCTGGGTTGCCGCCGGCGTCGGCCAACTGGGGTGGGTTGTTGGGACCGATGTCGGTGGGCAGCGGGGTGGGGCTGCCACGCCCGACCCAATCGACCCATACGGTCTGCAAGTCGCCCAGACTCTTGTAACCGTAGAACCGCTGGGTTGCGGCGTTCCAGTCGTTGGTCTCCAGGCCGAACCCGACGTATTTGACAAACTTCTGGCGGCCGCCCTGTTCCACGAGGAAGCTCACCAGCGAGTAGCCCTGGGCGTACAGCGGCAGCACGTCGCGGGGATACTCGCGCATGGCGAACATGCGATTGAAGGCGATACCCCGCTGATTCTGAAGAAAGTGCCGCAATCGCTTTTCCATCCGGCGGCGTTCGTCGATGTGCTCGACGGTGCCGCAGGCGCCCTCGTCGGCCCAGCGGGGCAGGGGCTGGCCAAAGTGCGTGGCGAAGACCGTGTGGTTGACTTCGTGCGGCAGCACCGACTCGAGGATCGCGTGATCGTCGGGGCCTTGGATTTCCATGGTCCAGCCAAACACGTGCCCGCGATTGAAGCTGAACGTCGTCGCGCCACCGGCCCCGAGTTTGGGATCGCGCTTGACTTCAATGGGGCAAGGCTGCGACCAGCGGGGCAGTTCGTAGCCGAGCCACTCCAGTGCCAGTTCCTTGCGAAACTGCTCGGCGCGGCGAGCGACCTTCTCGGCCAGCTCGGCGCTGGGGGTGTTGACGATAAAGTTCTCGCTTCGCACGCTGGCGGCCGTGGCCGTATTGGCCCCAAGGGCCAGCGCGCAGATGACCCATACCAGGGTCCGCAGGAGGGGCGCATCCATGCTTCAACTTCCCGGGGAGTGTGCTGTTCCGGATTGAGGAAGAAGGTGTCGACCAGCCCCCCAA
>JBJHDE010000654.1:0-3191 GCA_050486385.1 Planctomycetales bacterium
CGCCCACACCCCCCCCCCCCCCCGTGTTACAGGTCGGGCGCACCCCCCACGAGGACCAGTGCGGGGGTGAAAGCGGAACGGCGTCCGGGCGACCGGGGTGGGCTGGGGGGAGGGACGAGCGGATTTGCTCTTGGCCTGGGGGCCGTTTGCGTGCGATAGTCGCCGGCTTGCAAAACGGCTCCAGGTCGGTGGCCTCCAGGAGGGAGGCCGCCGGCGGGGTGTTCAAGAACGAGGACTCGATGTCGATGCGATGGATCGCTTGGTTGCTGTTGGTGGCGACGGCTGCCTGGACGGGCGGGATTGGGGCGGACGAGGGCGACACCCAATCTGAACTGTTGATCGAGCACTTTGACAGCCTGCACGTGGTCCACCATGTCGACGGCGAAGGCCGCTGGCAGATGAGCCGCGTCTACTTTATCCGCGATGGCGAGATCCAAGCCGAACGGGCCAGTCACCGGCAAATGCAACTGGCCGCCACCAGCAACGGGCAGTTCGTGCTGAGTTGGGACGACTACGGCGTGTGCGAGCGGGTGATCACCGCCGACCGCCTGGTCGAGGTCGCGACGCATGGGGCGGCCGAACTCAACAATCCGCCCGGCTGGTGGGCCCAGGGCAAGAAGTTGCCCGATCTCAAGGCCCCCAACAACGCCCGCAAGCTACGGTGAGTCGCGGAATTCGACCCCATTGGGGCCTTAGGGCTCGGGCCGCCGGATGGTCAGTGTCCGTTGGCGGTGCTGGCCGGGCACAAGCGGCACCCGGGCGACGGGCACTCCGCCCAGGCTGACGTGGACCATCAGCAAGGCGGCGTCGCTGGGCGGCAGACGGATGCGGCCAGCGGGGTCGGTTGCGCCAATCCGCGTGGGAGGCCCGCCGTCGATGTGCTCGATAAACACATCGGCCGCGGGGACCGGTTGCTGGGGCCCCTCGTCGGAAGCTGTCACGACTTGCAATTCGGTCGGCAGCCCGGTGGCGGGGACTTCCACGGCCAGCCAGCGACTCAGGTCGGACCCCAAATCGGCCAGCGGGTCCTGCCAGCGACTGCGGGCCAGGGCCGAGGCCTCGACCAGGCCGCGTTGACTGACCAGCAGGAATGTCGACTCCAACGGCTCGAGGTTGGCTTGCTCCGAGGTCCGGCGAAACAGCATCAATACGCTGCCTGACCGGCAGGGGCCGGCCGCTGGTCGGCCCACGGCCAGTCGCGCCCCGCGGGGTCGCAGCAGCACCGAGTCGCCCTCGATGCGATCGATCCGCGCGACAAAGCCACACACCGCATGGACACCGCGAAACACGCCGCCGACAAGGTCATCCAGCCGGCTGACCCGTTCCATCCGTGGCGGCGACCACTGTTGGGTGAAGCGACTGAAACCGCGGGCGACAACCGTCAGGCCCTGGGGGTCATCGCTGAGTCGCACGACGACCAGCGAGTCGGCCTCGCCCAGGGGCACTTCGTCCAGCGGAATCGTCCAGGGATCGGCCTGCTGCAACCGCCGGCGGAGCGGCAAATCGGCCGTGGCCACGCTCAGCCGCCACAGCGGACCTTGCTGGGTGGTGGCCATGTCGGCGAGCTGGGTTTGCAGGTGCTCGAGCCATTCGTCGGTGAATCGCGGCGAGCCATCGGCCACCAACAGCACACTCAGCCGCAAGGGCTGATCGGCCCATTCCAGCCGCTCTTGTCCCCAGGCGGGCACACCGCCGGTCAGCAGCAGGAGCCCGCTCACCGCCGCGAGCCAGCCGGTCTTGCAAAGTGGGTTCACGGCGCGGGGGCCTCCTCAATGGGCAACGGAATCCGCCAGTCGGCCAGATTCTGATACAAGGTGACCGGGAACTGCCCCAGGCCCTCGACTTGACTGCCGCGGGCGGCGAACTCGCGGCTGACCTTGACCACCGCCCAGGTCGCATCGTAGCCGACCCACTCGGCCAATTCGGCCAGGGCCTGCGCGGTGCCTACCGGCGGCGAGCCTTCGTCCAGCAACCGCTTCATGGCGGCTTGCAGAGTAGCCGGCGGGGTCTCGACACCGGCCCATGTCAGCATCGTGGGCCAATCGATGGACGGCTCCATCAGGTGCCACTCGACCAACAGCAGGTCCCAGGTGTCGGCGGCCGACGCGGGGTC
Organism: Planctomycetales bacterium; assembly: GCA_050486385.1. Lineage (GTDB taxonomy): Bacteria > Planctomycetota > Planctomycetia > Pirellulales > Pb10988 > JBJHDE01. The sequence goes on from JBJHDE010000654.1 coordinate 2,114, forward strand.
AATCAGACCGGCGGCGTTCAGCTCGACCAGTTGGATGGGAATGCCCTGGCCATCCAGGGCGAACTGCTTGGCCAGAATCTCGGCCGAAGACCGCGCGCTCTCGGTGGGCGGATGGGCCAGCCGCAGCCGAGGCGGGCGTCGGACGCCCTCCCGCTCGGCCCGATTCCACAAGGCCAGCGCCCAGTGCGGCTCGGCCCGACCGGCCCGCCACACCGTCGGCAAGCCCAAGTCGGCTGGCGGCGTGTCGCCCCCAAGCTGCCGGGTGTCGATCGCCCGAAACAAGCCGACGCGGGCGTCCTGGCGGGACAGCAGGGGGATCCGACGATTGAAAACCAGAATCTGCACGCTGGGTCGGGCGTACTCCACCAGTTCCACGCCGGGAAGCTGCCGGACCCGCTCGCGGCGTTGGGGCGGCACGCGGTCGATGGCTTGAAGCACCCCGCGTCGCAGGTCGGCCAGTGCGGCATCGAAGTCGTCGTAGGCCCGTTCCACAATCTCCCGCGGCCCGGGCGTCTGGGAGCGATGGGCGATCAGGCTGATGGTCGATTCGTCGACGTCCGTCAGATCGTACTCGCCAAAGCTCCACAGGTGGCCGGTGGAACCCGAGTCGATCCAGGGGGTCAGGCCAAGGTCCAACAGGCTCGACGCCCGGGGTGTGGGATGCCGAAACTTCAGGGTCAACGCCTCGGCGGTTTCCAGGCCCAGGCGTTGCAATTGAGCGTTCAAGCGGCGACCGGCCGGCGAGCCGCGTTCGATGGTGTTTAGCAGGGTGGCGGCCAGGTCCTCGGCGGTCACGGGCAGGGGGGCGCCGGGCGACTCGGGGGGGCCAGGCCAGGGGGGGGTCCGCAGCTTGGCGTGCCCGAGCACCTCCTCGCCGTCCACGACCACCGCGTAGAGGTTCGTCCCCCCGAGGTCCAACCCGACCTTCACCACCGGTCATCTCCCGTCACGACTCGTCGGTCGACTCTAGCCCCCGTGACCGGGACCGGGCCCCGGACCGGCGCCCGCCGGTCGCGTCCCGGCGGGGGCGCTCCGACGGCGCCGTCGACCGGCGAGCCCGAGCCCGACGGTGACGAGC
>JBJHDE010000655.1:0-2709 GCA_050486385.1 Planctomycetales bacterium
GCTGCGGAATCTCAACTTGTCCGTACGCTCGGCCTGGCTTTGGCCGAAGTATTGGGTATACGCCCTGCCGACCGAGGCCCAGTGGGAATACGCCGCCCGGGCGGGGACCCGCGGCCGCTTCAGCTTTGGCGACGATACAGCCGACCTGGTCCGCTACGGCAACTTTGCCGATCGCAGCTTGTATGCCCAGCAGCACACCCTGCACCTGTACGCCGACCGCACCCTCGACGACGGCACCGCGTTTCTGGCCCGCGTGGGCAGCTACGAGCCCAACGCCTGGGGACTGCACGATATGCACGGCAATGTCTGGGAGTTCTGCGAGTCGAACTACCAGCCCGAACTCGTCGGCGGCCGTGACCCCTTCGACCCGGTCGATGGCGGGCGAGTCGCCCGCGGCGGCAGTTGGGCCAGCCTACCCGATTACTGCCGTTCAGCCTTCCGGCACAGCTTCAGCAGCCGCGATGAACAAGGCTACCTCGGCGCCCGCATCATCCTGCGACCAGCCCGGTCCAAGTAGTGGACGAGGAGTCCGTTTGGGCCCACAAGCCGCCATCGTGGAGACGCGTCAACACGCAGAAACCGGCCCAGGTCTGCTGCGCTTTCCATAGAGTCAACTCGCCAACTTCACGGACAAACGTCTAAGGCCTGGTCTCAAACCGGCGTGTCGGCCCGAAGTGCTTCTCGCCTTGAACTTCCAGCACCGGGCGAAATTCGTAGACCGTGTCGGGCCGCAAGCCTTTCACCAAAGCTTCCATCGGACCCGGCGAAGCGGCCGCGACCGGCACGGTGGCCTGCCATGCATGGGCGCTACCGGCCGGCCGGTATTCAAAGAACCGTGTCGCGTCGCCCCGGACCTCGTCGAAGAAGCGGGTGGCCTCGATCAGGCCAATCGACTTGGCCGCCCGGTTGGGCATGATCAGTTGATCGCCGGTTTGGGTCAGGATCGCGCCGCTGAAGCGCTGGCCCGACTCCAACACCTCGACATGCTTCACCGACGGGCCCGAGCGATATTCACCGGTCTTCGGATCATAAATCCCGATGTGATCCGATTTGAATGGGGCCATGATCACCTCGCCGCTTGGCCAGGTGGCGGCCGCCATGAAGGCACCGGCTCCCTCCCCGTGCGGCGGCCCCTGCGTGAACGTGTTGTGCTGGGGATCGTACAGCCCGATGCGATCCGCGTTGCGAGGGGCCATCAGCAGTGTTCCGTCGGCCAACCTGGTCACGCCAGAATAAGCGTTGGTCTTGCCGGCCTGATGAGCCGGCCCCGAGATGTATCGGTCGGTCTCTGGGTCGTAAATCCCGACGTGGGGACTGTCGAAGGGTGTGAAAATGACCTTGCCACTTGCCGGATCGTCAATGATACCCGAAAACAGGTAGTGGCCCGGCTCCGGTACCTTGGGCCCATCGCGGTAGGTGTTGGTCCGCGGGTTGTACAGGCCGACCACGCGGGCGTTCAACGGAGCAAAGACGATCAGGTCATCCCGGACCTTAACACTGCCCAGGAAGGCGTTGTCCGATGCCTGGCCGTGGGCGGGGCCGTCGGTGTACCGCCGGGTCTTGGCGTCGTAGAGGCCGACGTTGCGGCTGCCCCGCGGGGCCATGACAATCGTATGGCCATCATCCAGCAAAGCGCCAAACCCAAAGCCGCCGGCCTGCCCGTGCTTGGCGGTGCGTTCGAAACGCCCGGTTCGTGGATCGAATTCGCCGACATGCGTGCCGCGGCGGGGCACCAGCACGATCCGTCCATCGTCCACCACCTCACCGCCACGGAATTCGCGATCCGAGGTCAACTCGACTCGCGGCCCACTTCGAAAACGGAACTTCTCGATCCGCCCCTGAAGCGTCGCCCGAACGGTCCCAATCGCCTCCGCCTCGCCGGTGCGAAGCTCGGGCCAGTCCTGCTGGGCCACCGCGGCGCCCGCCAATAGCGAAAGAAACAGACACACCGAGGTGCTCTGGCCAAGTCTTGCTATGAGACGTTGCATCATAACTCCTTTCAAACGCCCGAGAGGCTTGAGTGCCCGCGAGGCCAGGCTAGCGTGGATAGCAGCACGCGGTGGCGGCAAGCTGTTGGAACAACTGGCCTCGTGATACAACGGGCCAACAATATGCCGATAGGGTGATAGGGATGGCTGTCGATCTGCTGAGTCCGCTGAATGGATTGTTCATGCCTACCTATTCCTTCAGCTCGAAGCTGACTTGATCACCATCCGCAACATCAGCGATTCGAGTTGCGAAAAACCCTCGGGATCTCATAGCTCGTACATCATCAACCGCCATAAGATTGCTGACGTTGAATTCTCCCCCTAACACGAAGAGCTGTCTTGGAACCAATCTCTGGCTGGGCCTGATCGCACCATGAATTCTCTGCCATTCCGAGGCTAGCGGATATCCGGTACGGTACTCAAAGTCGGTGAGCAATGCCTTGGCCCATTCCTCAATCGACTTTCCCATCTCCTCGATTTCCGCCGTTTCCGGATCGAAGTAAACGATACAATCTCCAGAAATGGCGAACTGACCACCGAAGACGTCTTCAGCAAAGCAAAACAAGTCCGGCAAATCAAGCTCGTAGGTATTGATCCATAGCTCAGGACGATTCCATTCCTCGACAACAGTGACCTCGCCGGAGTAGCCATAAGGTCGAACAAGCAAAGCTGATTCCAACGCAAAGAAGCCGTTCTTTGTCTCAAGCAGTCGGAATAGATC
>JBJHDE010000655.1:2719-3188 GCA_050486385.1 Planctomycetales bacterium
CCGGTCCAGTCGTTCGGACATGGCTCTCCAGCGAGATTCCTTCCAAGCGGATCGCTTGCGATCTGCACTAATTTTTGGCCCCATTGAGACATTGGCATACCTCCGACTTCAGTACCACTTGCAATGCGAGTCGATCCAGGGGGTTCTACTGATTCCTGCGCAACACTGCGAACGATACTCTTGCCGGAAGTGCCTTGCGACGACTTGTGCGCGGAGCGACTGAAGGCAATACCCTCTACAGGCTCGGCTTTTCTCGGTTCACGCGAAGACGCGGAGGATGAGTCCGCGGAACTGTTGGCGATCCAGTCCAGGTTGGTTTTGATACTGATCTCCGCGCAAGTCTTGGAACAGTGCGGAGATCAGTCGGTTTGACTTGTGTTGTCAAAGCCCACCTGACACACCACCCCGAGTCACACGACCGATTCGGCATTGACTTCCGGAATCAGGAGAACCAACCACGAAGAACGGT
>JBJHDE010000656.1:0-3184 GCA_050486385.1 Planctomycetales bacterium
CTTCCACACCGGCCCACTCCCTGGACCGGATCACGCGGCTCGGTGTCTCCCCGGAGCGCCGGGCCGATCACCTTCGGGGTGACCCGCCCTGGCGGACCGCACGGACCCGCGAGGCCGGCGAACTCAACGAGCATGCCGAGCGATTGTTTGCTGATCGGAAGCCCCGCGACGAGCTGTACGACTTGCAGGCCGATCCGCACGAGCTGGTCAATCTGGCCGACGATCCCGCCCACGCCCCGCGTCGAAAAGCCCTGGCCCAGGAGCTGCAAAACTGGATGCGTTCGACCCACGATACGGGCCTGCTGACCGAGGCCGACTACCAGCTTCGCGCCCAGCAAGCGGACTCGACGCCCATGGACGTAGTCCGCGATCCCGGGGCTTTCGACCTGGAGGCCACTTTGCAAGCCGCCTGGAGAGTCGGAGAGCCTGACCTGGTCATCGAGCGGGCGATTCGCGATCTGGGCCACTCCGAGGCTGGTGTGCGGTACTGGAGTGTCGTGGCCCTCGATGCCGCCGCATTGAAAGAGGCCGCGGTGATCGAGGCACTGGAGCAAGTCGCCCAACGGGACGAGTCGCCGGCGGTGCGGATTCAGGCCGCCGAGGCCTTGGCCGCTCGCGGGGCGTCGGAGGTGGGCGTGCAGGTGCTGGCCGAGTTGGTGCAGGATGAACGCCCGTGGATCGCCTTGCAGGCGGCCAGCGGGCTGACGCGGGCGGGAGCCGAGGCCCAGTCGGCGGTGCCGACGATGCAAGCCACCATCCAGCGGCTCAAGTCGCCGCCGGGCAGTCGCCGGGTGTACAAGGATTTCAACTACGCCTCGTTCACCGGCTGGGCCCTGGAGGCCGCCTTGGAGGCCTGTGGGCACCCGGTGGCCCGAGACGGTTGGCCGTGAGAGCGCTTAGCCGTGAGAACGGTTTGGCCGTGGGATTCGCTGGTTCTTGGGATTCGCCGATTCAGCGTCTGGCCGGCAGCACCAGCCCCAGGGCCAGCCGGCCCAAGGCACAGCCGGCGCCCAGGGCCAGACCCAGGCCAATGCGTTCGGGCGTGATCGTGCTGCACACCACGCCGGCCACCAGCCCGCCCAAGGCGGCGGCGTAGGCGATTTCGCCCGCGATCTTGAGCAGCGAATGCCCCTGCTGGGCCGGCTTCGCTGAGCGGCCCACCGTCGAGGAGGCCGCAGCCGACACGGAGGCCGGCCCGGTGTTGATGGCCGGCAGGGTGTCGTCGTCGCTGAGGGTGATGCTCTCGGCGGTGGCCGGCGAGGGCTTGACGGGCTGAGGCGTGAATTGAGGAGCGGTCTTGCTCGGCGCGGCGAGTGGGCCCGGGGCGGCGCTGGGACTCGCCGTGGCGGTCTTGTTGGACGAGTTGGCCTGATTCGCCGAGTGGTTTCGAGCCGGACCGGCTGGCTTGGCCGGCGCCGGCTGGGGCCGCAGGGCAATGGAACTTGTCATGGCCGAGGACGAACTGCTCGAAGGCTCCTCCAGCAGGTCGAGCGTGCTGCCCAGCCAGAGTGCCAGGGTGTTGTGAACCGCGGCCATGCTCGGCGGGCGATCATCGGCCTTTTTGGCCAGCATCCGGCCAATCAGGTCGGCCAGTTCCTGGGGCACGCCCTCGCGCAGCTCGCTGATGGGCTGCACGGGTTGGTTCATGTGCGCCATCATCCGCTGCACCGGCGAGCCTTCGTTAAAAGGCGGTCGCCCAGCCAGCAGAAAGTAAAACGTTCCGCCCAGGCTATAGATGTCGGTGCGGCCGTCGACGCTGTGACTGTCGATGCTTTGTTCTGGCGAGATGTAGTCGGCCGTGCCCAGCGAGTTCTCGTCGTGCTTGAGGGTCAGCGACTCTTCAATGCCTTCAACCCGGGCGAGTCCCAGGTCCAGCACCTTGATGCGGCCGGCGCGATTGACCATCAGGTTGGCCGGCTTGATGTCGCGATGAATCATCCCCCGCCCGTGGGCGTAGGCCAGAGCCATACTGGCTTGCCGCATGAACTCAGCGGCCTGGCGAAAGGGCAAGGGGCCTTTTTGCTCGACCAGGCGGGCCAGGTCGGGTCCATCGACGAATTCCATCGTCATGTAATGGACCTTGCCCTCCTGGCCAAACTCGTAGGCTTTGACAATGTGCGGGTGATCGCACTCGTACTGGGTGCGGGCCTCGCGTTTGAAACGCTCGAGGTAGCTGCCCTTTTCAATCAATTGAATGGGAAACACCTTGAGGGCCACGGTCCGCTTGGTCGCGGTGTCCACGGCCAGCAACACGTCGCTCATGCCGCCTTTGGCGATGTGCCGCAGCAGTTTGTATTTGCCCAGAAAGAAGCCCTTGCAGCGGCCCTTCATGAGGGTTTCGTGCTGCCAGGGGGTGATGATTTTGGCTTGAACCAGGGCCTTGCCCAGGATTTGACTGTCGGCAACCCGACCGCCGTGCTCTTGCTGTAAGGCCTCGAGCACCTGATCCAATTGCGGCGGTTCGATCAGACCGCTGCGTCGGAGCAGGTCCTGATACTGATCGACCGAAACGGTTGCTTGTGCCATAACGGGTCCCTGAGCTGGCCAAAGCTCGACAGCAACCGGGAAGGCCCGACGGGTTGCGCGCAGGGGTACACGAGATCACTTGCACGTGGACCCCGTCGGGTGGATGGGGTCTTGTGTGAAGGCCGCGCCCGACCGGAGGCCAAGTTCCGAGGGGCGGACTCGCTGGGACCACTGGGTGCTGGCGGCGGGCTGGCTGCCGACGGCACAACGCGTCACGACTCTCCCTGACAATTGCTTGGGCCGAACGCCCCATGAATGGCTGGGGGATGATCGGCCCCTTCCTCTCTTTCGGGGATCATAACAGCCCGTTTTCATCCAGGCAAAGGGTTCACTTTGGGGTTTTTTGATGAAGATCACCCCAGGCGGACGGTTCACAACGATGTTTCAATTCCCAGCGCCCCACGGCATTGGTGGGCAACACGCCGTCGTCACGACCGCCTGGCGGGGTTCAGCAGATGGGGTGGTCGTCGGGCACGCGGCCCATGGTGACCGTCAACGTCAGGGCCATTGTCGTCAGCCCGACTCCCAACCACAACGCGGTCCAGAACATAGTATCGTCTCCTGCGGCCGGTGAGGGACCGCGACTCGAAGGGCTCGTGATCGAAAGGCTTCCTCCTTGTAAGCGTAGGTCGTGCCAGAACTGCTGGCATATCCTAAG
>JBJHDE010000657.1:0-3174 GCA_050486385.1 Planctomycetales bacterium
AAAGAAAGCCGATATCGCCCCCGACAATTCAACTCGCCACCGCCGAGCAAAAGCGTGCAGCCAAACGACTTATGGCCAAACAGGACCGAGTTCGGTTGGCGGCGTAGAGTGCCACATGTGCCGCTCGAAGAGTTGTGTAGCGCTACCGAAGAACCGAACCGGTGGCACTGGTGGCTTGCCCACCAGTGTGTTTTCTCGCTTGTCAATCCCCAAAACTCCGCCCCCCGTTCGCAAGCCTTCTTCTGGGTTCACAACGCACCGGAGAAGCTTCGTAACGGGCACAACATCCAACGGAATGGTGAAGGTTGTCAAACACTGGTGGGCAAGCCAACAGTTCCACAAATCGTGTTTGACGCGTTACGCAGAGATCAGTCGATTCGCGCAGGTCGTCGACCGTGTACACACGATCGACTGGAAATGAATGATATCGATCGCGCTGCACTGCGAGGCGTATCACCCGTACCGAGGCCATCAACGGAATCAGACCTCGACGGCCGGTGGCCGCGAGGTCTGATGGGCCGCGCTCGGCGCGGTTGCGTGGGCGAGTGTCGCGCGAGACGTGCCGCGGGGTCACGACCGCTTGCGGCGACTCGACGGGCCACCCTGCGGCGGCCGGCTCGGCGGTTCGGGATCTGATTCGGTCGGCATCAGCAACGGCTCCGAAGTGGGCTTGTCGTCCTGAGGACCGCGACGGTTGCTGCCAGGCTCGGCCGGTCGCATCGCCTGAGCGGTCGGCGCGCGGGGCACCACCGGCGGAGGCTTGGGTGGTCCGTCCACGTCTTTGTCATCGCCTTGGGCGCGAACGGGAGGACCAGCAAACAGCGGCGCCACTTGCGACTGGGCCGCGCCTTCCCTGGGAGCCGGACGCTGGGTGGGAATCGAGTGCGAGACACCACCCACATGCAGCATCGGCTCGTCAATCACCCAAGGCGTCGACCACGACCGGCCATCGTTTCTGTTGAACAGGTTGAAGAACATCCCCGACAGCGTGCGGGCCTTGATCCCGTGATTGATGTGCGAGGCCAGATAGGCGGTCTGATCAAGATCCTCCACACCGCGATGGGCGTAATAGTGGACCCGTCCGTCGCCCGTGAAGCTCATGCCGAACGTCCACCAGCCCAGCTCGTCGGCCGTGATGGTGCGGGCCACCAAGTCGCGGCCGGCCTGGTCGGCACGAATCCGCAGCCGGGCCGTATCGGGACTGCCGGGCGCGAACTCAATGAAGATCCCCGGCCAGAACTGGTTGGGCGGCTCTTTACCACGGGCAATCCCAAACAGACCACCCCGCGGACGCGGGCGCTCCTCGCCATGCACATCGCCGCGGAAGCCAAAACTGGCCCCGTTGCGGCGTTCCCACTGCTCAAACGGCGGTAGATACACCCGTACCGTGATGCTGGGCTTGGCTCCTACGGGCACCCCGGCCCCGAACCGCTGGCGGGCGCCACGAAAGCTGACGAACAGGTCATCCTGTCCGTTTTGGCCATCGAACACGCCGGGCGCGCGGCTTTGAAGGGTCCGGAGAAGCAGCGATCCCTGGCTTCCGGGAATCCCGCCGGGCGGGGTCGGGACCCGTTGAATCACGTCGGGATGCCCCCGGTGGCCGGTCTCGAACATGCTCCCATTGCGGCTGCGACCGAACGGCGGATTGGTCCGACCGTCGTTCTCTTCATTACCCTTGGGATTGTTGAAGATGTAGCCCCAGTTTTCGTCTTCGTAATCGTCGCCGACGCCCGGCACACGCTGTCCGGACCCGGGGATCACCGGCAGCTCGGCCCACCCAGGCGCGGCACACCACAAAAGTCCGCTGACAGTAGCTGCCAGCACGAGTTTGCCAGTCAGTTGCACGACGATGCCCCCCGGCACGAGTCAAGACGAACGGGTAATCCGTCCTGCTATCGTCGCGTTGACCCGCAAAATTCAACGAATCCCTACGTCCGGATCGACCAGTGGTGCTCAGCCGACCAGAAAAACTTATCCAAGCCGCCTGGATTTCCCACTCAAGCCTGGGTCGCCCAACGCCGAAACTCGGCCTCCCCCAAAAAGACGCCGACCTCGGGCAGTTCGAACATCACCTGGGCCGCGGGCCACCCGAAGGCCGACAGCACCTCGTCCAGCCGGGGCTCGTCGGCAAAGCCACGCAAGTCCACTTGGACCAGGCAGCCATCGCGATCGAACAAGTTGCCCTCAATCTGCCAGCGGTCGGCGTCGTGCCCCCCGGAATAAACGAAAAAGCCGTCCAATTCGCAGTCGCAACGGGACAGCGAGGCCAGCTTCGCCGCGGCCTGCTCAAAAGTCACCGGCAACGGTCGGCCCAAGTCACCGGGGCTCACCGATAGCACCCTCAGGTCTCGCCCACCCACCACGATCCGCTCACCGGTTAGCTCTGGTCCGCGGGCGTGGAGTCGAGCGGCCAGTCGGAGGGTCGGCCGCGAATGGGGTGTGGTGCTCATGCTTTCTCCTCGAAAGGCGGATGGATTCGGAGCGAATTGCAGGAGGGGGAGGCTATCCTTCTAAGGATGTGTCCCTAGGGCGAAAAAAAATATTTTCACCAGGAGTTCATCTAAGGCTTTGATCCCAACGTGGGGGATGATTAAAGTTGACGCAGGCTGCTGAGATTCTTGGCAGTCTCAACTTTGCTGCACGGCTCTGGGTGGGACCACGAGGCGGGCAGGCAAAGCCCCAACACGAGTGATCACGACACCGTTTCGAACCCCCTGGCGAATCGACTGCCTGAGCCCGTCGGGAGGCAACTCCCGCTTCTCTTGTGCGCAGATGGTTCGTCTGGACCACCTTCCAACACGGTAACCCCATGGCCGGCTTCCCCGCATTGGCGTTCCTTGAGCGACTGATCCGCCATGTCCGCAAGCCCCGCAAGGCGCCACGGACCGATCACTTGGACCTCGAACGGTTGGAAGAGCGGCACCTGCTGGCGGCCGATCTCGCCGTGTGGGACGAATCGTTGTACCAGGTCGAGATGGTCTACGAAGACGTCTGGGACGATGCGACCGCGGCGGCCGAGTACGCCCAGGCCACCCCCGAGGCCCCCGCGGCGGTTGGCGTGTCGGCCGAGTTCGAGGCCGGGTTTGCCGCCTTGGTGGCCGAGGCCAACAATCGCTGGTTGGCCACCGGCTTGAGCCAGGACCAGATCGACGCCCTGTATTCGATCGAGTACAT
>JBJHDE010000658.1:0-3166 GCA_050486385.1 Planctomycetales bacterium
GGGATAAGGTGTTGGCTAGAAAGAGGTTATCGCGCACTGGTGGGCAAGTCACCCGTGGCACGAGGTGCTGGCTTCGCGTGAGTTCCTTCGCGTGCTTGGCGTCTTCGCGGTTCTTCTTCTGACCTTTGGGTGGGCTCGGCCAGTCGCCGCGATCCGCCGCGGAATGGCTCCGAAAAGCCGACCACTGAACAATTGTTTCACGTGAAACAATTCTCTGGGGAGCCGACGGCTGGGATGGGCCGGCGCGACTTAAGCTCTTGGCTAGCAAGAGGTTATCGCGCACTGGTGGGCAAGTCACCCGTGGCACGAGGTGCTGGCTTCATGTTGACACCCCCAATAGATCGAGGGGCGGGCATCAGGACAAGTCGTCTTCGGGTGGGTTTGGCGATTCGCCCTGGGGGTGGGCGACGCCGTGGATGACGGCTTGCTTGCCGGCCAGGATGATCAGGGTGACCGACGTGAGTGGCAGAAAGAAGAACACCAGGGCCTGCCAGTAGGTCTCGCGGACGGCGTGCTGGGTGGCATCCAGGCCCAGGTAGACCAGGTAACCCACGTAGTAGGCCAGAAACATGGCGCCTTCCCACCGCCAGATCGTGTAGCCGGTAAAGAAGATGGGCAGGCAGGCCACGGCCACGATGATCATGAAGGGCATGTCAAACCACAGCAGGGCCGGTTCCACGGGAATCAGCACCGGGCTGACCATGGCGGTGATGCCCATCACGCAGAAGACGTTGAAGATGTTGCTGCCAATGGCATTGCCCACGGCGATGTCGCGCTGACCGCGGAGGCTGGCCACCACGCTGGTGGCAATCTCGGGCAGGCTGGTGCCGATGGCCACGATGGTCAGGCCAATCAAGGTGGTGCTGGCCCCCAGGGCCACGGCGAATACCGTCGCCGATTCGACCAGCCAGTCGGAACCAAACACCAGCAGGGCCCCGCCAATGCCAATCAAGACGAACTGCCACCACACGCTCTCGGTGGTCGTGGGCACGGGATCGGTCTTGTTTTCCAGATCCTGGGCAAATTCATCGGGCAGGATGTGCGGTTCGCGGCGGGCCTGCCGCACCATCCACAGCAGATAGACAATCAGGCAGGCAAACAGAATCGCCCCGTCCAGGAAGCTGATCACGCCATCCAGCGACAGCAGCCACATCAGCACGAAGGCGCCAATCATCACCGGCACGTCTTCGCGAATCAGCCGCCGCCGCACGATCAGCGGGGCGGCCACGGCGGCCAGGCCCAGAATCAGCAGCACATTGGCGACATTGCTGCCGACAATGTTGCCCACGGCCAGTTCGGGCTCGTCCTGAAAGCAACTATTGATGGTGACGGCCAACTCGGGGGCGCTGGTGCCAAAGGCCACCACCGTGAGACCAATGATCAACGGCGAGATCCGCAGGGCCTTGGCCAAGGTGGCGGCGCCCTTAACGAACCACTCGGCCCCCAGAATCAGGGCGACCAAACCGACGATGAATTGAAAGACAGCGTACCACACAGTTCGATGCCCGCTCCCCGCATAGTGGTCGTAGAGTCGTCCGCCCGATGTCTGGGGATAAGCGAGGCGAGCCAGCACCGCAAGGGGCTGGCTCGCCGAAGCACATCGTAAGTTGCCGCACGCGCCGGTGGCGTGGGGCCGATCAGTTGAGCCGCACGTAGACGGTTTTGACCTCGGTGTAGTTGGCCAAGGCGTACTCGCCCAGCTCGCGGCCCACGCCGCTCATCTTGTAGCCACCGAAGGGTGCGGCGTTGTCGACCTGGTTGTAGCAGTTCACCCAGACCGTGCCGGCCTTGAGTTCCGCGGCCAGGCGGTGGGCCTTGCCGATATCGCGGGTCCACACCGCGGCGGCCAGGCCGTACAGGGTGGCGTTGCCACGTTGGATGACCTCGTCGATGTCGCTGAATCGCAGCACGCTGAGCACCGGCCCAAAGATCTCTTCCTGGGCGATCCGCATCGAGTCCTCGACCCCGTCGAACACGGTGGGCTCGATAAAGTAGCCGGCCTGCCCGCAGCGATTGCCACCGGCCACCAGCTTGGCGCCTTCGTCCTGACCGATCTTGATGTAGCCCATGATGCGGTCGAACTGTTCCTGGCTGACCTGTGGCCCCTGGGTCGTGTTGGGATCGAACGGGTCACCCACCTGCTGTTGCCGGGCGCGTTCAACCAGGCGCTCGACGAACTCGTCGTGGACTTCGTCTTGGACAAACAACCGACTGCCGGCACAGCAGACTTGCCCCTGGTTCCAGAACAGGCCGCTGTACGAGCCATCCAGGGCGGCGTCCAGATCGGCATCGGCGAACACCACGTTGGGGCTCTTGCCGCCGAGTTCCAGCGTGACCCGCTTGAGATTGCTCTTGGCGGCCGCCTCGGAGATGATCTGGCCGGTGCGGTACTCGCCGGTGAAGGCCACCTTATCGATGCCCATATGGCCGCTGATGGCCGCTCCGGCGGTCGGGCCAAAGCCCGGCACCACGTTGACCACGCCATCGGGAATGCCGGCCTCTTGGGCCAAGGCCGCCACCCGCAGGGCCGACAGCGGGGTCTGCTCGGCGGGCTTGAGCACGCACGTGCAGCCGCAGGCCAAAGCCGGGGCCCACTTCCAGGCCTGCATCATCAGCGGAAAATTCCACGGAATGATCTGCCCGCACACGCCGACCGGTTCGTGTCGGGTGTAGCAGAAGAAGGGCCCATCCACGGGAATTGTCTTGCCGTACACCTTGTCGGCCCAACCCGCATAGTAGCGATAGCACTTGATCGCCCCGGGCAGGTCCGGACGCCAGATATAGAGCGCCCACGCCGTCGCCAGGCCCGCGATCGACATCAGGAAGGGCGCGCCGGTGAGGCCGTGGACGATGTTCAAGCTCAGGGTATTTCCGTCAAAATGCTGCACGTAGACGTTTCCGGTGGCGGGGTTATACGCGATGCCCCGCTCGTTGTAGTCGGTGGTCATGTACGAACGTTCCCCCGGCAGGATCCGCCAGACGACACCGGGTTCGGGATCGGGGGGCAGGACCAGTTCGTACGCCATGATCCCGTTGTTGGTATTCAGGGCATAGATCAGACCATTGCCGAAGGCGACGGCACCGGTTCCGTTTCCATTAGCGTTAAGCGTTGGAAACAGCCGTGAGGCGACCGGAGGGACGGTGGTTTCGGTGTCCAGGTCATCGA
>JBJHDE010000659.1:0-3165 GCA_050486385.1 Planctomycetales bacterium
GTGCGTGAGGTGCTGGCCTGAGCTGGGAGCGGCGATGCGTACTGATTCCTGCAAGAGTTGAGGAACCGGACTTGTGGCACTGGTGGCTTGTCCACCAGTGTTTGATAACGCCTGCGATTCTCGACCAATGTCCTCACAAACTATCGAACTGGAACACTCTTTGGCGGGACGGTCCGACTGAGCCACACACTGGTGGACAAGCCACCAGTGGCACGAATTTGGTTTGCAGAAGTGCGTCGAGATCAGTAACCCACGCTTTTCCTGTGGGGGGCCAACCGGCGCTGCCTCTTGCGTTGGGCCTGTCCGGCAATCAGGCTAGGCGTTCGACGATTGCCAGGGCGCGTGGCCCTGCTGAGGAATCGCCCGGATGCCCCGCACACAAGGCCCCGACCCGATGCTTCGAATCGCCTGCGCCCTGTTGGCCCTGGGAGGCTTGCCCCAGTTGGCCGCGGCTGACGACGCTCGGCCGAATGTCGTGTTCATCCTGACCGACGATCAACGGTGGGATTACCTCGGTTGCGAAGGCCACCCCTTCCTCAAGACGCCGCACTCCGACCGGCTGGCCGCCGAGGGCGCCCGCTTTGCCAACGCCTTTGTCACCACCAGCCTGTGCTCGCCCAGTCGGGCGTCGTTTCTTTCAGGGTTGTATGCCAACACGCACGGGGTGGTCGACAACTTCACCGATTACCCCCGCGAACTGGCCAGCTTTCCCCGACGCCTGCAAGACGCCGGCTATCACACGGCCTACATCGGCAAGTGGCACATGGGCGAGGACGACGATAGCCCGCGCCCCGGCTTTCACCACTGGGCCAGTCACAAGGGACAGGGCGACTACTACGACACCGAGTTCAACATCAATGGCCAGCGGAGCGTGCTCGAGGGTTATTACACAAGCCGCGTCACCGACCTGGCGGTCGATTGGCTCAAGAGCGACCACGGTGACCGACCGTTTATGATGATCCTGGGCCACAAGGCCCCGCATACGCCGTTCACGCCCGAGAAGAAATACCGGCACGTCTACGATTCCATCAACCTGGGCTACCCCCGCACGGCCTTCGATCTCTCTGGCAAGCCCGAGTGGGTCGAACAGCGGCTGGACACCTGGCACGGCATTTACGGCCCGATCTACGGGTTCCGCCCCGACTTTCCCGATCGCAGCGCCGCGGGTGTGCTGGAGTGGGACAACTTCGTGCGGGCCTACACGGCCACGATCCTGAGCATCGACGACAGCGTCGGCCGGGTCTACGAGACCCTCAAGGACATCGGCCAACTCGACAACACGGTGTTCGTGTTTGCTGGCGACAACGGCATGTTCCTGGGCGAGCACGGCATGACCGACAAGCGGGCCATGCACGAGCCCAGCATTCGCATTCCCTTGCTGGCCCGCTATCACAAGCTCATCAAGCCCGGCACGGTGGTGGAACAGCAGGTGCTCAACCTCGACCTGGCCCCCAGCATCGTGGAACTCTGCGGTGCCGAGAGCCTGGGCGAGATTCACGGGCAAAGCTGGGTCCCGCTGCTGAACGATCCCGAAGCCCCCTGGCGCAAGGCCTGGTACTACGAATACAACTACGAGGTGCAGTTCCCCTACACGCCGAATGTGCGGGGCGTGCGGACCGACCGCTGGAAATACATCCGCTATCCCCATGGCGATGGCAAACCCGATCGCCACCTGGCCGAGCTGTACGATCTGAAAAACGATCCCGGCGAACTCAACAACCTGATCAACGATCCCGACCATGCCGAGCGGGTGACCGAGTTGCGGGCGCTACTGGATGAATTGATCGAACAAACCGGCGGCCGCAGCTACGAGACGCTGCCCATCGATCAAGGCATCAAGACCGAGTTGCCCGAAGAGTCCATCCGCTGATGATGGAACGCGGGCTGTTCATCTGGTTGGTGGCTTTGTGCGGCATGGCCTGCTGGTGGCCAGCGCCCTTTGTGGCCACGGGCCCGGCGCTGATGGGGATGATCGCGGCCACGATGTTTGCGATTGGCACCCTGCTGCCCGCCCGCGAGATCGCTCAACTGGGCCAGCGTTGGCCCACGGTGCTGGGCGGCACGACCGTGCAGTATGCGGCCATGCCGGCTTTGGCGGTGGCGGTGGTCTGGCTGTTTGATTTGCGTGGGGCCTACGCCGTGGGAACCATCCTTGTGGGCTGCGTGCCCGGGGCGATGGCCTCCAATGTGCTGACGCTGTCGTCGCGAGGCAACGTCAGCTACTCGGTCAGCCTGACCACCTCGGCCACGCTGCTGAGCCCCCTGGTGGTGCCCATCACCCTGGGCCTCACGCTCGGGCGGCAGGAACAGCTTCCCGGGGCCATGCAGCAGATTCTGACGTTGATGTGGACCGTCGTCGTGCCGGTGCTGGTGGGTCATGCTCTGGCCCGCTGGTCGCGACGGGTCACGGCCGTGGCCCACCGGGTGGCCTCGCCCTTGGCCCACGGTTTAATTTTGTGGATCATCGCTACGGTCGTCGCCCGCGTCGTCGAGGCCCACTCGGTGGGCCGCTTGCTTGATGGCGTGTGGGCCACGGCCGGCCCGCTGCTGGCGATCAACCTGCTGGGCTTCGGTGCCGGGTGGTTGGGCGGCTGGGCCATGCGGCTGGATGGGCCCATGCGGCGGGCATTGACCCTCGAGGTGGGAATGCAGAACGCGGGGCTGGGCGCAGTGCTGGCCGCGCAGTGGTTTGCCGACACGCCCGAGGCCGCCATCCCTCCGGCGTTGTACACGTTTGGCTGCATGCTCACCGGTACGCTGTTGGCGACGTACTGGTCGTTTCGTCCGGTGGGCACGGTGCCCCCGGCAGACACTTCGGACTCAGGGTGAACTCACGATGACGCCTTCGCAATGGAAAACCCCGTGGGCTGGCTGGCTGGTGTGCGTCGCCGCGTGCCTGACGGCTCCGTCGGCCTGGAGCGCGGAAACCGCCGAGATCGAACAACTGCGGTTGTGGGAAGGCCCGGCCCCTGGCGCGCGTGGTGAAGGCCCCGAGCACACACCGATTCTGTATCACTATCCGGCCCCCGAAGACCGCGACACCGGCACCGCGGTGATCGTGCTGCCGGGCGGGGGCTACAACATCCACGCCATCGATCACGAAGGCCAACAAGTCGCCAAACGGCTCAATCGCATGGGCGTCACGGCCTTTGTGCTCCGCTATCG
>JBJHDE010000660.1:0-3157 GCA_050486385.1 Planctomycetales bacterium
CTCGCTCAGGCCGCGTTCCAACAGCACCGGCGTGAGCGAAAAGAACAGTCCCGTCGCCACCAGGGCATAGTAGCAGGTTCCCGCCGTCACGATCCACAGGCTGCGGGTTCGCACCGCCTGATGGAGCGTCAGATCGATAACTGCCGCCGCGTGACCGGGGCGGGCATCGACGCCGCCTTCGTCTTCGATGTGCTGTCCCACATCGCTGGGGCGATTGCGAAACAGTGTCCACACCAACGGCACCATCAAACCGATCAGGGCCGTGCCCAGCACCAGGTAAGCCCCCCGCCAGCCGCAGGCTTGCAGCAGGCCGTAGTGCAGCGCTGGAATGACCACCATCGAGGCCGCCATCCCCAACTGCCGCAGGCCTTCAACCATGCCCAGCCGCCGGCGAAACCAAAAGGCCAACGTATTGCCGCTCAGCAGCGAAACGGCACCCGGTCCCAGGGTTCGCATTAAGAAGAAGGCGGCCAGCAGGCCCAGCCAGCTTGTCGCGGCGGCCAGCAAATAGCACGACAGGCCAAACAGCAGCAAGGCCGCCAGCATGGTCCGCCGCAGGCCCCAGGTATCAGCCAAGGCCCCAATCGACGGTTGCGGCAGGGCGGCCAACAACGTGCCCAGGGTGTAAGCCAGGGCAAAGTGACTGTACGACAATCCCAGACTGGCCCGGATCGGCTCGTTGAAAATCGAAACCCCAAACGTCTGCCCCGGGCTGGTCGCAATGAACGTGGCCGTGGCCACCGGCACCATGATCCAGCCGTAATACAGCCGCTGGCCAGCAGCCGACTCGCGGGCGATGCTCTCCGAGGACGCAAGGGCGAGGGGGTTGGTCATGGTCCAAGGGGTGAGGGAGCGGACACGCGACACATCTGGTGTGGGGCCCTCATCGGGCGGGCGGGGCGAACGGCAGACGATCGTCGCAACAGCCCCCGCATCGGCGTTCCCAGCGAGCGGTGCTCATGTGGTCTCCAAGAATTGCAGGTCGGGGTTCTGTCCGCGGCAGAAGTTCAAATCGTAGACGCTGTTGAACAGCACAATGGTTCGCTCGTCGGCATCCAGCAGTTTGCGGCAACCGCTGGGGACGTGCATCGTGGCGACGGCCTCCTCGGGGCCGTCGACCCAGCGGGCCATGGTGTGGCTCAGCCGGTGCATGATGGTCGGCACGTTGTATTCGTGTTCCAGGCGGAACCGCACCACGTCGAATTGCAGTTCGCCGACCACGGCCAGCACGGTCTCGCGTCGCTGACCGCCGGCCATGTGAAACACCTGTACGGCCCCCTCTTGTGACAACTGGGCCAGGCCGGCCTCGAACTGCTTCCGCCGTTGGGTGTCGTCGCACCGCAGCGTGGCAAAATGCTCGGCGGCAAAGCGGGGCAGCGGTTCAAAATGCAGCGGTTTGCCTTCACACAGCGTGTCGCCCAACCGCCAGTCGCCGGGATTGTTCAGCCCAATCACATCGCCCGGGAAGGCCTCGTCGACCGTCTCGCGGTCGTTGGCAAACAACCGCAGGCTGCGGCGGACCCGGCTGGTCTTACCAGTCCGGGGGTGCAGGACTTCCATCTCGCGGACGAAGCGGCCCGAGCACACCCGTACAAAGGCCACACGGTCGCGGTGCCGGGGGTCGAGGTTGGCTTGAATCTTGAAGATGAAGCCGCTGAACTCGGGCCAGTCGGTCGGCACCGGGCCGGCATCGCTGTTGCGGGCCTCGGGCGGTGGGGCCAGGTTGACAAACGTTTCGAGGAAATCCTCGACGCCGTAGTTGTTCAACGCGCTGCCAAAGAACACCGGCGTTTGCTCGCCGCGAGTGAAGCGTTCGGGGTCGAAGGTCCCGCCGGCGGTGGCAACCAGGTCGACTTCATCGAGGACCTTGCTGCGCAGCTCGCTGGGCACATCGGGCAGGTCGCCGGCCCGCAGGTTCACCCGCTTGCGTGCGATGCGGTGGTCGCCGCCGCTGCCGCGTTCAAACAGCACGCCCACGTCGTCCAGCAGGTGGTACACACCACAAAACTCGTGGTACGTGCCAATCGGCCAGTTGTAGGCCACGGCCTCGATTCCCAGGACCTCCTCAACTTCGGCGATCACATCCAGCGGATCGCGGCCGGGGCGATCGACCTTGTTCACAAAAGTCAGAATCGGGATCTTCCGCATCGCGCAGACGCGGAACAGTTTGACGGTTTGTTCCTCGACACCCTTGGCCAGGTCGATGACCATCACGGCGCTATCGGCCGCCATCAGCGTGCGGTAGGTGTCTTCGCTGAAGTCCTGGTGGCCGGGCGTATCCAGCAGGTTGACGCGGCAGCCCTGATAGTCAAACGTCAGGGCCGACGAGGTGACCGAGATGCCCCGCTGCCGCTCCATTTCTAAAAAGTCGCTGGTGGCCGCCCGTTGGGTCTTGCGGCCACGCACCATACCGGCCACGGCCACCTGGCCCGAGTACAGCAGCAGTTTCTCGGTGAGCGTGGTTTTGCCCGCGTCGGGGTGCGAGATAATCGCGAACGTGCGACGGATCGAGGCTTCGCGGGCGACCGCGGGATCGGATGTGAATGAAATCGACATGAACTCGTCTGTCGCGACTGACGAACCAATCAGTGAATGGAACTCAAACCCAGCGGATCAAGCAACTCAGGTGGGACACTTAGTGATCCCGACAAAAGTTTGAGAACAGCATTTGTGGCACTGGTGGCTTGCCCACCAGTGTTAGACAACGCCTGTTAGGATTTCACTAGTGCCCGCGAGACTCCTCACAAAGGTGCAAGATGTGCGGCACTGTCCGACTTGGCCACACACTGGTGGACAAGCCACCAGTGCCACGAGCTTCGTTTACAGTATTGTGCAGGGATCAGTAAACCGGGCCAACGCCCGTGGTGACCCGCAGCAATCACTCAGCGGGTCGGCCCTGGGCGACCTGAATGAACAGCATCCGCAGTTGGTGCAGCGTGTCGTCCAGAAACTGCTCTTCTTCGGGGGCGAGGTTACCGCGGGTCTTGGTGTGCAGAACGCCGATCAGGTCGATCAGGTGCTTGGCGACTTCGGGCTCGGGATCGTCGGGCTGGCCGGTCATGGGATTGGGCATCAGCCCCATGGCGAAAAAGGCCTGGGTGGCCAACATCTGGACCAGCACGGGAATCGAGGCCTCGGGCACCGGGCCGCGCTGGGC
>JBJHDE010000661.1:0-3154 GCA_050486385.1 Planctomycetales bacterium
CGAGGGCCTGCACCACGCCCACACCCGGGGCCTGATCCATCGCGACATCAAGCCGGCCAACCTGATGGTCGACTCGGCCGGGGTGGTTAAGGTCATGGACCTGGGGCTGGCGAGTCTCCGCGAGGCCTTTGACGGGGCCGTGACCCAAAAGCACCAAGAGCGACTGCTAGGCACGCCGGACTTCATGAGCCCCGAGCAAGCCAGCGGCCAGACCGACGTGGACGGGCGGGCCGATGTCTACTCGTTGGGCTGCACGCTGTACTTCCTGCTGTGTGGACGACCGCCGTTTCCCTCGGGTTCGATTGCCGAACGCCTGATGAAGCACCGCGAGGACGATCCGCCGCCGCTGTGCATGTTCCGCGCCGATGCCGACCCGGCACTGCAAGAGATCCTGTCGCGGATGATGGCCAAGGACCCCGACGACCGCTTCGACTCGGCGGCTGAGTTGGCCGAGACCTTGGCCACGTGGTTGGCAGGCGGCCAACCAGCGAAGCGACGCCCCGCCCCGCGGACCAAGGCGGTGGTCCGGGCCAAAGCGGCAGGTCCCGCGGTTCCACGACCCGACCTGGAAGACGACACCATCGAGATGGCCAGCGAGTCGGATACCGTCGAGCGGGTCGCGGGTCTCCGCGTGCGGGCCAGTAGCCAGGTCGGAGCCGGCCTGGGGGCCTGGAAATCGCGCCGCAAACGGAACAACTCGCAGACCACGATGATGCTCGCCGGGATGGCGGCTGGGGCCATCGTGTTGGGGGCCCTGTTGCTGTTGCTGGCCCAGTAGGCCACTCCGACGACGGGGCCGAACTGGCCCCCGCCCACCAGCTCCGCTTCCGTCTGGGGCTGGGTTCCGGGTATGGTGAAGGGGTCTCGGGGGCAACTATGCATCCTCGGCTACCGCGCAAGGCCCTGGCCTGGGAGTGTCCGTCCTGCCAACGGCATCGTCCACCAATCTGAATCGTGCAAGTGCCGCCTGGCCGGCCGAGTTGACCTCGGTCAGTCCGTTGGAACGTGTCACTGCGCGACGACGGCGGACCTTGTTCCGTCGCTGGGCCCGTTGCAGTCGCACCGCACGGAGCCGGCTGTTGGCCCTGGAAGCCGCACGGGGACGCGGAATCGAGTTGGCGCCCTGGGCCCAATGGGCCGGGCTCACGGTTCAGGAGCTGGACCGGGCCCACGAGTGGGTCGCCGACCAGGCCCGGCAAGCCGCCGATCACCCCTGGGTGCAGGCCGCCCAAACCGCCTACGGGGCCTCAACCGGCGTGCCCTACGGATTGCTCAAGCGGTGGCTGACCGAAACCGGCCAGATCGACCCGTTTCCACGAACCACGCGACGGTGGTTGCTGGAACGCCTCGACGAGGCCATGCCCCTGGCCGTGCGGCTTTGCCTGGGCCTCTGCGGGCTTTGGTCGCGGGCGGTGGCCAACGCCCTGGACATCCGACTGGCCGAGCGAACCCTGGTGTGTCCCCAATTGCCAGCCGAGCTGGAGGGGCTGCGGATCTTGCATCTCTCGGACCTGCACATCGACGGCCACCCCGAGTTTGCCGCCCGCATTGCCGCGGCCATAGCCGACGTGCAGGTCGATCTGTGCGTGGTGACGGGCGATTTCCGCTATCGCACGTATGGGCCGATTGCACACCTCGAGCCCCTGCTGGCCGAGGCCCTGGGGACGATTCGCAGTCGATACGGCACCTTTGCCGTGTTGGGCAATCACGATCCGCTGGAGCTGGTGCCCATGCTCGAGGGTCTGGGCCTGGAGCTGTTGCAGAATCGCGCCGTCAAGCTCGCACCGCGTGGAGTGGGCCTGGTACTGGTGGGCGTGGACGACTCGCGGGACTACGACTGCGACGACCTGGCCAGTAGCTGGGATGCCGCCCCGCCGGGCGAGTTCCGCGTGGTGGTCTCGCACACGCCTGAGTTATACGACCAGGCCGCCGAGTTGGGCGCGGGGGCTTATGTGTGTGGGCACACGCATGGCGGCCAAATCTGCCTGCCCTGGTTCGGCGCGGTGGTGGCCAATGCCGATTGTCCGCATACGCTTCGATCAGGGCTTTGGCAGTACAACGCCCTGCCCGGACACACCAGTCCGGGGCTGGGCTGCTCGATCCAGCCGGTGCGGCTGAGTTGCCCGCCCGAGGCCACCGTGCTGGTGTTGCGGGGTGCGGACTCGGCGGAATTGGAGTTCGCCCGCAGCGTGGGCGGAACGCCGCCCGACGTGTAAGTCTCGGCCGCCCTGGGTAGGCTCCGCCCCGGGCCCAACGCACACCCACCCGACACTCGACCCGATTGACGAGAGCATTTGGCATGACCACCGGCCGCGAGATTGCCATTGGCGACATCCACGGATGCGTCCACGCCCTGGAAGCGGTGCTCGAAGCACTGGAGCCGCAGCCCGACGATTGCCTGGTGGTGCTGGGCGATGTGATCGACATGGGCCGGGAATCAGCGGCCTGCATCGATGTGCTGATGAATCTTGCTCATCAATGCCAACTGGTCGCGATCCTGGGCAATCACGAAGAGATGCTGCTGAATGCCCTGGAGAACCCCCGCTGTGTGGATCCCTGGTTGATGATGGGCGGACAGGCGACGTTGAATTCTTATCGTTTCAACGCCACGCTGAGATCGATTCCCGCCGAACACATCGAGTTTCTGAAGAGCTTTCGCCCTTATTACGAAACCGCGACGCATCTGTATCTGCATGCCGGGTTCGAACCCGAGTTACCCCTGGCCGAGACGCCCGAACACGTGCTCCGCTGGTCAATTTTTCAACCCGAGGATCGCATCTGCCACCAATCGGGCAAGACGGCGATACTTGGTCACACCGAATTGCACAACGGCGAGATCCTGGACCTGGGCTGCGTCAAACTGATTGACACCTACTGCCATGGTTACGGCTGGCTGACCGCCCTGGATGTGCATCACGGCACCCTCTGGCAGGCCAGTCGCTGGGGGCAATTGCGCGAAGACCAGGCCGCGCGGGACCTTCGCCGGGCCGAGGAGTTACTGCATCCGGCGACCGAGTGAACCCGACAAAAGTTTGAGAACAGCATTTGTGGCACTGGTGGCTTGTCCACCAGTGTTTAACAACGCCTGCCATGATTTCACTACTGCCTGCGAAGCTCCTCGAACAGGGGCAAGATGTGCGGCCCTGTCCGACTG
>JBJHDE010000662.1:0-3142 GCA_050486385.1 Planctomycetales bacterium
GTCCTCGGCCTGGCCGATCAGCCCGGCAGCTCCAGCGATCTGATGGCCAGCCACCTCGAGCCCGGCGTCCGCAAGACCGACTGGTCCGCGGCCGTTGCCCGAGCCAACAAGAAGAACTGAGCCCGGGGTGAGATCGCCCTGAGATGCCACGAGCATCCGCCTTTCTACGCCTCGGGAGCCGTCGTGTGACACACGCGACAGGCTCCCGGGGTGTTTTTGCGAATGCCACGCAGCGCCGCGATGGGTTGACAGTTGGGCGTGGGGCCGGTTTGTTGAGAGCCCGCGACGTCTCAACCCGCCAGACAAGAAGGACCATGGAAATCGACCCCACGACCCTGCGACGCGGGGAGATCTACCAGCAGATGATTCGGCTGGTGACGCCCCGGCCGATTGCCTGGGTCTCGACCGTCTCGGCCGAGGGCGTGGCCAATCTGGCACCCTACAGCTACTTCAATGCCGTGGGGTCGAACCCGCCGACGCTGATGTTCTGTCCGGCCAATCAGCGGGACGGACGCCCGAAGAATACGCTTGCCAACATCGAGGCCAACGGCGAGTTTGTCGTGAACATCGTTTCCCATGACGTGGTGGAAGCGATGAATTGCACCTCGGCCGACTACGAGTCCGACGTCAGCGAGTTTGCCCAGTGCGGCCTGACGCCGCTGCCGTCCGCCGTGGTGCAACCGCCTCGGGTGGCCGAGGCCAGGGCCCACATTGAATGCACCTTGCACACCTTGCTACGGTTAGGCACGGGGCCCGGTGGGGCGAACCTGGTGATCGGCCGCATTGTGCGGATGCACCTGGACGAGGCGATTCTCGATGCCGAGGGCCGGGCCGATCCGGCGATGTTGGATACGGTCGGCCGCATGGGCGGGGCCACCTATGTGCGGACCCGCGACCGCTTCGATCTCAACCGCCCCGACTCACCGTAACCGGGGCGGTCGCCACGGCCGGTCGCATCCGCAAGGCGGAGTTGCCCGGCGTGTCTTGAGTCGCCCGACGGACCGAGCGGTCCAGGCGGACGGCGATTTCGGGTTCGGCCTCGGTGTGCTCGTGGCCTTTGGAGCGGCGAACGCCCAGCCACACCAGCAGCCGTCGGCGGAGCGTGCGGAAGGGCACGGCAATCGAGCGATGCAGGCGAATCCACCACGGCCGCGGAATCTGGGGCACCTGGTCGCCATCGGCCAGGGCCGCTTGGGCGACGTGCTTGGCCAGGTGATAGCGGTCGCTGGCGCAGAGCATGTTGAAGGTCCAGGCCCAGGGACCGACGCGGCCCCACCAACCCCGTGGTCGGGCGACGCTGATCTGAAAATCAATCAGGTGCGGCCGGCCTTCGTCGTCGACGATGATGTTCGACCGCTTGTGCAGGTCCACATAGGCCACGCCCTTGGCGTGCAGGGCCTGAACGACATCGGTCAGCTCTTGGAAAAAGGCCGCATCGGCCGTTTGGTAGCGGCACAGCGGACGCCCAGGCACAAAGGGATGGGCCACGGCGTTGCGGGCGCGACGCCCGTCGACCAGGACCGGACCGCAGAGGTCGGGCACTTGGGGGACGTCGGCCAAGTGTTTGAGCATCCAGGCTTCGCGATAGGCCAACCAGCGGCCCAGCCAGCCCAGGGGCAAGCCCAGCAGGCTGACGGCGCGGTTGAACTTGCAGACGATTCTGGCGTCGCCACTTTCGTACAGTGCGGTCGCGGCCCAGTTGTCGTGCTTGAACACGGTGACCCGTTGGTAGGTCTGGCCGTCGACTTCAACCTGGGCCGGCGGCTCCGAGCGGCCCAACGCCCGAAGCATGGGTGGGCGAGGTCGAGAGGTGGTTTCCGCCATGTGCCAGCGCCCCGCGAGGTCCGAAAATCCGTCAAATTCCGTACAGTCGCAGGCGTTATCGACCGGAGCCTGGGCGGGACTTGAAGGGAAATTCCGACGAAGGGCGGAATTTTTTGGTGGGGCTGGCTGGCCAATTAGTCCAGCCAATCTTTCTCGCCACGGCGGAGGAGTTCGGGGACGTACTCCTCGGTGACGTAGCTGACGCTTTTGCTGATGAGGGCCTCGACTTCCAGCTTGAAGCCGTTGGTCAGCATCTGGTTGATCTCTTTCTGCCAGTCTTTCTTGTCGACGAACCAGGGGTACTGGGCAATTTGCTTGGCCCGTTTGCGGTCGGTGTCGTTGAGCTTGATCTGCACGCTCTTGCTGAGCTGGAAGTCCTCGAAGTCGCGGCTCCGCAGGCCCAAGAATTTGGCATCGGGCACGGCCATGCGTTGGCTTTCGAAGGCCAGGTTGATGGAGCCCTGTTTGATAACGCTGTAGATGTAGTAGCCCCAGGGGTCATTATCCAGCACGCAGTACACTGGCAGGCCCAGTTCGTTGTGCAGCCGGTGCAACAGCCGACGCACACCGCGGGCGGCTTGCCCGCCACCGTGGGTCACCAGGCAGTTGTGCTTCTTCCAGAACTTGTCTTCATTGAACCGCCGCCAGACGGTGTTCTTTTCGACATGCAGGATGAAGTCGGCCTTGCAGTCGCGGAACTCGATGATGTCCGGCTCGACCACGCTGGGGATGCTGTAGCCGGCGCTGCCCATTCGGCCGCAGTTGATCACATCGCCCGAGTCGACCAGGGTGATGGGGCCGGCCAGGTTGCCGGCGTTGTCGGCGAAGACGTGCAGTTCCTCGCGGAGGGCGGCCAGCATGACCTCCACGTCCTGCAGGATGATGTCGCTTTCGCCCTGGTCGTCGAAGGCCTCTTCGTTGGTGCCGGCGATGGTACCCCGGCACATGTAGAACAGACCACGGATGCTGTTGGTCTTGCCCTCGTCGATGAGCTGCTTGCACTTGCTGGCCAGCTTGAGCGTCTGCATGTAGCTGCGGGCCTGCGTGAGGTTGAACAGCTCGCGACGGCTCTTGTTTTTGCCCAGCTCGATGATGCGGCGTTTCTTGTTGAACGAGACGTTACTTAGCGTTCGCTGCGGCACCTCGACCTGCGGGTCGTGCCGGTGCTCGGCGGCGTTGACCACGGTGTCGGCCAGCCCGGTCAGCTTGTCCAGCGTCCGCAGGTCCGAATCCGACAGGTTGCTGGCTTGTGATTTGCTGGCGGGCGACTTGGTGGCTTTCCGTTTGGCCATGCTGATCCATTCCTGCACAAAGACAC
>JBJHDE010000663.1:0-3138 GCA_050486385.1 Planctomycetales bacterium
GGCCGTTGCCGGGATCGGTCGCTTCGCTATTGGAGCTGGGTTCGTGGGCCGCCGGTGCAGCAAACGCGGGCTTGGGAGCGATCGACGACTCGAAACTGGGCAGATCGAGCTTGCCGTCGGCAAACATATCAGGCATCGCCACCCCATGACCGCCGCCACCGGTGGACTCGGCTGGCCGGCGATTCGCTTGGCTCGGCGGTTCCGCGCCGCGGGAGGCCGCCGCACGCGATGCGAATCGCGATTCGGCATCGGCTGGCGATTCCGGCGCCGATGCCGCCGGCGGTCTTGCCGGCGCACGCAGCGAATCGGTCGACCCCGCCATGTCCATTTCGCTGGGGTCGTAGTCCAGGTCCGGCAGCGGAATGTTCAGCAGCGATCCGCCACCATCCAGCCCGTTCTGTTCCAGACTATCGCGATCGAATCCGCCACCGTTATCCAGCCCCGATGCCAACGACTCCAGGTCGCTGGAACCCTCCAGCGAGCTGCCTGACATGCCCGCGGCGCTTGGCCAGTTTGTGGCGCTGGGCGTGTTTGTCTCGGGGGCCTTGGCCCCCGCATCCGAGGACGGTGCCTTGGCCAGCCCCTCGAAGCTACCGGGGTCGAATCCCGTATCCAGCGGCGGCCGGGCGGGGCCGCGCGGCTCGAACTCGCTGGGATTGAACTGCGAGGGCTCGAACAATTGATCGGTGATCGTCGACTTCGGCGGAGGAGCCGCCGACGTGCCACTGGGCGCATCGAGGGCGCCGATCGACGGTGGACCCGGCAACTCAAACTCCGGAGTCTCCGGCAGCGAGGCCGCGTTTCCGAGCAGATCTTTCAAATCGAGGTCGAAATCGTCCAAACCACGATCGTCGTCAGATGGATTCGAACCAGATACCATAGGTCCACTTATGCTTCGGTTAGCCATTGGTCTGGAGGCCGTCGTTCCCGTTCTTCGATCAAGTCGCCTTTCGGGGGACGCACGTGCGAGCGCGTGAGTTCCCTGGGAACCGCACACACTGCAACCGTTGTTCCCCGCCGAAATTCGTGCCGATCGAAATCGGTGCCTCGCGCCGAATTGGCTGTTCGAGAAGACGATACATCGGTGTGTCAGCCACCGAGTCCATTGGACCCAATCCCCCGCCGACACACGCTACGAAACCCAAATCAGCCCGACCCCCGGGCCACACGACCACTCAACACACCCAAAAGGCCGGGTTCCGCCTGCCGGCCGAGAACGGGCCAGCATGAGACAGTCTGTCGATGCTAACCGATGCCAACGACTTTCCCAAGCATTTTTGGGCAAATCCCCCGGGAAAACCCATCACCAGACCCCTGGTTGATGGAGCCACTTGAGTAGCCAGAGCCGCTTCTCAAAAGATGGGGAATTCTGGCCAGAAAGTGCTAGACCCAGGAGTTGCCAGTCGGCTATAAGGACTTTACACCAAACAAACGGATGGTCGCCCGACCGTTCTCCCTCCCCACTGCTCCGCCTGCCATGAACCCCACCGCTGTTCTGGTCAAGCACTCAACCCCGTGTCGCGCCCCACAAACGGAGCTGGCCGTGCTGGACTTGGCCGATCCCTCGTGGCCACCGGTTGTCGAGCGGGTCCGCCGCGAGCTGCCAGCCCCCCAGGCTGAGGCCATGAGCGTGCTGGACTATGTCGAGTTGACCCACCGCCGCGCCAAAGCCCAACGCCGCCTGGCCCGCGAACGGATCAGCGAGACCACCCTCCGCTGAATGGCCGACCTCCGCTGAAGAGTCGACTTCAACCGCTCGTCGACTCACCCCCATCCGTTGAACCGTCGTGTTCGCGGCCGACACCACCCAACAGTGGTGATGGCTGCCCCATCCTTGGCATCGCCTTCAGCCGATTGCCACGGACCTCTCCGGTACGATTTTGCTTGAATTGGAGCCCGATTCCACATAAACCTTGGTTTATGGAAAGCCGGGCCCCAAGGTTGATCTGCCGGCTCCGCGACACACCCGCAACCGTCTTTCACCTCAACCAGGCGACCGGACTCGTCTGGGCTGGTGAGGATGCCGCCGCCCGCTGGGGAGAAGTTCATGATGCTGCGCCTGCTGGCCGGGATGGCCATCGCCGGGCTATTCGTCTCGTGGGCCGCGGCCGATGAGGTCGACTTTGTCCGCGATATTCAGCCACTGCTGGTCAATCAGTGCTACACCTGCCATTCCCACGGCGAGCAGGCGGGCGACTTGCGGCTGGATCGCGCCGAGAGCTTTCAAGCCCCGCTGGTCGTGGCTGGCGACCCCGACCAGAGCGATCTGTTCGAGCGGATCACCACCGACGACGAATCGATCCGCATGCCGGCCGAGGCCGATCCGCTGACACCCGAGCAAGTGGCGCTCGTGCGCCGCTGGATTGAAGCTGGCGGCGTGGTGCCGCCCGAGGCGGGGCATTGGGCCTTCCGCACGCCGCAGCGCCCCGCGGTCCCCGAGGTCCAGCGCCAGGACTGGCCGCGGAATGCGATCGATCACTTCATTCTGGCCCGCTTGGAGGCCGAGGGTCTGGAGCCCCGCCCCGAGGCCGATCGGCTGACGCTGCTGCGGCGTTTGTGGCTCGATCTAACCGGGCTGCCGCCGGACATTGAGGCCATCGAGCGGTTCTTGGCTGACGACGCTCCAGAAGCTTATGAACGCGAGGTCGATCGGCTGCTGGAGTCGCCGCATTATGGCGAGCACTGGGCCCGCCGCTGGCTGGATTTGGCCCGCTACGGCGACACCGACGGCTACGACTACGATCGCCCCCGGCCAAGCTGGCCTTATCGGGAATGGGTCATCGATGCCTTGAACCGCGACCTGCCGTTTGACCAGTTCACCATCGAACAGCTCGCGGGCGACTTACTGCCGGATGCCACGCCCCTGCAGCGGACGGCCACCGGCTTCATTCGCAATTCGCCGGTGCCGCAGTATCGTTTCGACACACTGATTGATCGGGTCGACGCGCTGGGCATTGCCTTTCTGGGGCTGACCTTCGAGTGCGCCCAGTGCCACAATCACAAGTACGATCCGATCACGCAGGTCGAGTTTTATCGGCTGTTCGCGCTGTTCAAGAACGACGACGACGCCAAGATCAAGGTCCGCACGCCGATCAGCGACCAGGAGGCCGAGACGCTGGTGGTCAAGCAGGCCAACAA
>JBJHDE010000664.1:0-3132 GCA_050486385.1 Planctomycetales bacterium
GATCTCGACGCCATGGGTCCGGGCCCGGCCGACGTTCTCGGGGATGAACGTCGGGAAGTTGGCGATGATCAGGTTGCGAAAGTCGTTGCGGAAGTAGGTGGCTCCCAGAATCAAGTCGCCGTCCAAGAAGGCCTGCTCGACCCCGTAGTCCCAGCCGCGGCTTTCTTCAGGCCGGAGGTTGGGATTGCCAAACACCGGTTCCAACTCCACCAGCGAGGGCGCCCGGAAACCCGTGCCGATGGACCCGCGAACGCTGGTGCCGGTCTCGTTGATGTTGAACCGCGCGGTGGCCCGGTAGGTCTCGGCGGGGCCGGCCTGGGAGTAGTCGTCCCAGCGGGCGCCGGCGGTCAGGAACAGTCGCTCGCCAATGGCGATTTGATCCTGAATCCAGAAACCGAGGTTTGTCAGCCGGGTACGGGCCAGAAAGGTCGAGTGGCCGTACTCTTCCGAGGCGTCGAGCCCGAAGCTGAACAGATGGCCTTCGGCCAATTGCAGGTTGTTCTGCCAGTCCAGGCGGTATTGCTGTCCGTTGAAGAAACTATCACCGAAGGGGCCCCGCTCGTCGCGGAGCAGGTTGCTGGCCCCATCCAGATTGATAGCCGATTCCCACAAATCGTCGAAGAAGGTCGTGCCCAGCCGGGCCCGGGCGTGGGTGCGATCAATGAAATTCACACCGGGGCCGTCGATCCCAAACGGGTCGATGTCGATATTGCTGTTGTTGTGCAACACCGTGACATCCAGGCTCACGTTCTCGGTCAGCAGGGCCCCGGCCCGGGCGCTGACGTTGCCGATGTGATAACCGTCGCGATCGATATTGGTATTGAGCGCCGAGAAGCCGGCCGAGTCCTGATAGCTGGCGCCGACCGAATACCAGGTGTCGGGGCCGCCGCCGGAGACGCTGGCTTCCTGCACGCTGGTTTGAAACGCCCCGTAGCTGCTGCGGAGCGTGGCCCGCGGGGGGCCTTCACCCCGAGCCGTGATGATATTGATCACGCCACCGATGGCGTCCGAGCCGTAGAGCGTGCTCTGCGGGCCGCGGAGGATCTCGATGCGTTCGATGTTGTCGACGGTCAACTGGCCAAAGTCGAAGGCACGATTCGGGTTGGCTGGGTTATTCAGCGGCATGCCATCCAGCAGCACCTTGGTCTGACCGCTGTTAGCACCCCGCATGAACACGCCGGTCTGACCCGCCGGACCCGAGCGCGCCACGTCGATGCCCAATTGGG
This sequence comes from Planctomycetales bacterium, assembly GCA_050486385.1. GTDB lineage: Bacteria > Planctomycetota > Planctomycetia > Pirellulales > Pb10988 > JBJHDE01. The sequence goes on from JBJHDE010000664.1 coordinate 1,227, forward strand.
CCCGCAGCAACTCGACGGCGCTGATCTGTTGCGACGCCCGGATCTGCTCGCGGGTGATGACCGAGACCGAGCTGCCGACGCTGGACAGCGGTTGGACCGTGCGGGTGGGGGTGAGCACCGCGTCGGCCGGCAGGGGTTGGACGGGGAAGCTGGGCAGCGGATCGGTGAGCCGATCCAAATCCAAGGGCGGTGCGGGCGGAGGCGAGGTGGTGGGCTCTGAAGGGGTGGGGCTGGCCGGAATGTCAATCACCGGCAGGGCGTTGCCGTCGTCTGGGTCGGTGTCCTCTTGAGCGGTGACCCAGGCCGAATTGACCAGCAGGGCTGCAACAGCCCAAGCGGAGCACCACCGACAGGCCCTCGACCGCGACGGGCCGGGGCGCTTGAATCCATTAGTCACGAGAATCTCCTTGCCGCGAGGCAGATCCCGAACGGGTGAACTTCGCCGGACCAAATATCCTGGCTCGGGTTCATCCTCGGGCCGCCCTTCCCGGTTGCCAGGGCAAGCAACCAGTGGCACGCGCGGCCGTCGTCCCCCATACAGTCGCGCGACGGCGGGAGCTTCGCACTCCGCTTCCTTGGCAACCGGCAAAGGACCACACCTTGGTGGTCAGTTGTATTTGTTCGGCACGATGGGCCAGCCCAACCGCGACGAATCGCAGAATCCCATTCCACTCGCCCCCCACGGCCGACCATCCGATCTGGTCATCCGGTCTGGGCAAACTGGGGCGAGTGGAGAGACCCACCGGCATCAGGGATTGTCGAGCTTCTCGCCTACCAGGCGGGTCCACAGCACGTAACCCGCTGGCGAAAGATGCAGGCCGTCCTGAACCAGATACGTTTCGTCGGGGCGGCCCGCGTCGTTGAGCATGGGGGTGAACACATCCAGATAGTCGAGTCGCTCGTCCTGTTGGCACAGGGCCTCGATCTTGGCGTTGAAGGCACGAATCGTGTCGACGTTCCGCCATCGCGAGGTGCTGGGTTTGACCGAGACAAAAATGATCCGCGTCTCGGGCAAGGCGTCGTGTACGGTCTTGACGAACTTGGTAAAGTCCTCGGCCACGGCCTCAGCGGACAGCCCAAAGTTCAAGTCGTTATCGCCCGCATACAAGACGACGGTCCGCGGCTTGTAGGGCAGAATGATCTTGTCGGCGTAGTGGATCGAGTCTTGAATCATCGAGCCGCCGAACCCGCGATTGATGATCCCCCGATTCGGAAAACTGGCATCGGTATTCCAGCGGACCATGCTCGACGAACCGGCGAACACAATCCCACCCTCCTCGGGCGGATGCTCCTCGTCACGATCGAGGAAGGCCTGAATCCGGTCGGCAAAACGCTCGGGCTTGGGCCGCGGCTTGGCCTCCTGGGCCACAAGCTGGCTGGCAACCAACACGACACAGGCCCACAGCACGAGACATGGCAGGCGATAGCTCATCAAGCAACCTTTCTACGAGAACGAGATCACAGTTCGATCGAGGCAGTCTCACGTTCCTGCGCGACGAATCGTCGCGGCGGGAACGTGAACAATGTCGTTAGCACGGACGGTCTTTCCAGCCGGGGCGAGGCCATGTTCACACACCCGCCCACCACGGCTTACCGCTGGGTCGGAATCCGTGGGGGCACACGGAACCGCAGTGGCTCGGCGGCGGTCACGGCGGCGCGTTGCAGGCTCTCGCGGCGCGTGAAACGCAGTTCATAATTTTGGACCTCTTGCTCGGTCGTCTCACGAAAATAGAACACATGCCGCTCGCTTCGCGTGTCGCGATCGAACCCTCGCGAGACCCAATCGGCCGGCGGGACGATCTCGGGCCGCGCGGTGGCCAACTCGGGCTGGCCAGGCGGCAGGCTGAGAATCACACGGGTCGGGTCATTGGCCGAGGCCCCAGGACGAGTCTCGACGGTGTAACGG
>JBJHDE010000665.1:0-3119 GCA_050486385.1 Planctomycetales bacterium
CCACCAACGTGATCATCTCGACCACGATGACCGGCGGTGGCCATGTGGTGGCCCACGATGTGGAAACCGGCGAGGTCCGCTGGGCGATCAACCCCTTCCCGGGCTTCATGGGCGGCGTCAACGTGGAGCTGGGCGATATCACCGGCAACGGTATCGACGATGTGATCGTCGGTGCGGGGGCCGGCGGCGGTCCGCACGTCAAGGTCTACGACGGCGTGACCGGCGAGGTGATCCACAGCTTCTTTGCCTATGATCCCAACTTCCGCGGCGGGGTTTACGTGGCCGCCGGCGATGTCAATGGCGACGGCCAAGTCGACATCATCACCGGGGCCGGGGCCGGCGGTGGCCCGCACGTCCGCGTGTTCAGCGGCGACAACCTGGCCCAACTCCGCAGCTTCTTCGCTTACGACCCGAACTTCCGCGGCGGCGTGCGGGTCGCTGCGGGCGACATCGATGGCGACGGCTACGCCGACATCATCACCGGAGCCGGTCCCGGCGGTGGGCCCCACGTCCGCGTGTTCAGCGGGGCCGACCACAGCAGTTTGCACAGCTTCTTTGCCTACAACCCCAACTTCCGTGGCGGCGTGTTCGTCGCCGCGGGCGATTTCGACGGCGACGGCATTCCGGATATCATCACCGGGGCCGGGGCCGGCGGTGGCCCGCACGTCATCGCCCGCAGCGGCGACGACCTGAGCGTCATCCATAGCTTCTTCGCCTATAATCCCAACTTCCGCGGCGGGGTGAGCGTGGGCATGGGCGATGTCACCGGCGACGGCTCGCTGGAGATCATCACCGGGGCCGGGCCGGGTGGCGGGCCGCACGTGCGAGCCTTCACCCCGCACCACGATGCCAGCGGCTACTTTGCCTTCAATTCCCAGTTTGCGGGTGGCGTGATGGTCGCCGCCGGCAATATCGAAGTCGCCGGCGACTCCACCACCATGCCCAGCCCGGGCACGCCGCCGCCCGCACAACCCCTGCCAGGCTTGCTGAGCCGATGGGGCTTGCTCCACGGTGGCGATCCGCTGCATGTGGCCGGTGGCCAGGGTCCGGGGGCCGAGGCCCTGACTCAGGCCCAGTTGACCTCGGTCATTGATGTGGCCATCGACAATTGGGCGGCTGCCGGACTGGATGACCAGGGCTTGGCCATTCTGCGAGGCGCCAACGTCTCGATCGTCAATCTGCCGGGCACTCTGCTGGGCCTCGCCCGCGGCAACCAGGTGTTCATTGACATCAACGCCGCCGGCTGGGGCTGGGGACTGACCGAGGAGCAGGTGTTCGACCAGCAGCGGGTCGATCTGCTGACGGTCGTGGGGCACGAGTTCGGCCACCTGCTGGGCCTGGCCGATCTGCCCGGCACCGGCAGCGATCTGATGGCCGAGTACCTGGAACCCGGCGTCCGCAAGCTGGATTGGTCGGCCGCCGTCGAGCGGGTGTTTGCCCAACGCGGCCAGTAAACCCGGCTCGCGGTGAAAACGGGCCTCAGGCGATTCATCCCACTTGGGGCAGCGGGGGGCTCGGCAGGAAACTGCCGGGCCCCCTGTTTTTTTGGGAAGCGCCTGGCTGGTGGGCTGCTGACGGTTGGGCGGATTTTGGTCTTCAGTTCCAGGGCCGATTCCGCCGATAACGTCAGCGCGTTCTTGGATTCTTTGTCGCCGGTCGGCGCGTGCCTCGCCAGGGATGGGCTATCATGACGCTCAATACCACGCTGTTTGTCACCTTCTTGGGCCTGATGATTGTGGTCGTCGAGATCCTCCGGGCCAATCGCAAGAACTGGTGACCCCACCCCCACCTCCGTGTCGGGCTACGATGGCGATCCACGCTGGGCAAAGCAGGCCCGGCGTGGTGCTGAATGCTGCGCGGTGATCAGGGGCCGTGCCAACGCCTTTTGCTAGAGGCGATGGGTAAGGCGGTTCGCCGGACCCGGCAATTCAGTCCAGCGGGGTCAGGCCGTCCAGCGGATCGGAGCCCGTGAGATCGAGAAAGGTCTCGCCGTCGTCCTCGGCAAGCGATTCCGTCGGGCGGGGGCTGTCGACCGGATCGGAACAGGGGGCCAGGGCCAGCGAGGCCCAGCCTTCCCGAAGTTCGGCTTGCACCACGCCAAGATCGTCTAGGCCCCAGGTGGCAAGCTGCTCGGCCGTGACCAGCGGCAGGGTGCGATTGACTGAGAAGGCCTTGGCCAGCACGGTGCGAACCATCAAGCGGCTCCGTGTGCCATCGCTGGTGGCCAGTTGCACGCCGCCATCGCGGACCAGTTCGACGGTCCGGCCCCGCTGGTCGACCCGGTAGAACACCCGCACCGTCAGGTCCTGGGCCAGGTGGTCGCCGACTTCGAGTCGATCGAGCCGCAGACACAATTCGATCCGCCCATCCCGGTAGAACAGGCGGATCGGATCTTCGCGGCCAAAGCTGACGGTCACGTTGTCGGGCAGTTCGTCGGCAAAATCCGCCAGCAGGCCTTCGTTCTTGAAGGCCAGGCGGTCGGGCAGGTCACACAGCCGCAGGGTCTCGCCCGCCAGAGCCAGCCGATCGGCCAGGTTGTTGAGCACCGACTCGTGAAGCTGCACGCTGAGCCAACAGCCGTCGGGTTCGCGCGGGCGTGGGGTGAAGGCGGCCAATTGATCGCCGCCGGCCAGCCGGGTTCGCAGCACCAAGGCGGTGTCGTGCGTAGCAAAGGCCGAGGGCCCAACCTCAAGGTTCAGCCGGGCCAAGGGGGCCAACAATTCGCCTTGCAGCCGGTTCCGCGAGGCCTCGATCTGGCCGTCCAACGTCTGCGACAGCGCCGAGCGGACCCGGGCCGAAACGCGACGATCCATCTCGCCCCGGGCGTCATCTTGCCGCTGGGCATGACGGAACTCGGCGTAGGTCCGGGCAATCGCACCCACCAGCGGAACGCTATCCAGGTTGGTGGCCACATCGTTCAGCCGACTGGCACTGGCCACCCGCACCAGCGGCTGACCGGCCACCGACCCGTTGTGCGAGATCGTCACCGGCACGATGGCATGAAACCGCGAGCGATTGCTGCTGCCAAACGTCGCCGCCCCGGCGTTCATGCGGGTGTGCGAATCCACCAGCCCCTGGGCACTCAGGAAAAGCTGCCAGGCGTGCTCGTGGGGCTCGAT
>JBJHDE010000666.1:0-3118 GCA_050486385.1 Planctomycetales bacterium
TTTCCAGTTACGGAAAACCTTCACGACTTGATTCACCTTCGGACGACAATTGGGCCTGTTGTGAACCCACTTGACATCTATTTCAAGCCGATCAACCCGCTTCATCGGATAAACCTTGACTTGTCGTACCCACTTGCACCACGGTGAGGCATGATATGATACACTCCCCAGATGAGGCGCGAGCAGAGCTGAAGCGACTGGGATTGCCAGACATTTTCGAGCGAATAACGCACAGAGACATTCCGATCGCTTTGGTTGGCTCTTGTGAACCCGTGAAGCGTTACTACAAATTGTTGCCGGAGTTGGCCAAGAAACTTCCCGCATGCCAAGCCTATGTCCCACTGTGGGAAACGAATCTAGAAGCAGTGGTGGCATATGACTCGCATCATCACACATTTGTTCGCTACTACTACGGAAGCGATTCAGATGAATTGATTGGCACAACCTACCAACAGTTCCTCAGTGCGGTCCTTCTTGAGCTTGTCGATTCTGGGATATGGAATGAGTTGGACGAACTGGCACGGTTGTTCCATTACAAGTATGTCGATAGGCTCCGCGCTTTCGTTGATTCGTGTGATGACAGCGACTTTGAGGCGTCGAATCGTAGTTTCGTATCATCGATCCCCGACTAACGACTTGGCTTCGGCCCCACGGTCCTCGGCAGGAGTGGCATACCCCGTGAGACCCCACGCGGATAGAGCTTGCAGCCACGGGCGCCAGCCTAGGTGTCCCTCGATTGAAGCACGGGCACTTTCAGTGCCACGAGTCGACCGGTTCGCGGTCGGGCATCTGCCGCCGGTTGCCGAGTCGTACCGGCATGACACCAGTCCCTGCACCGGAGGACCCAAGCATTTGACCCGTTCGGCCGACCGGGCTTAACCAAGCAGTGGTCGCCGGGCGATGATTTTGCCGAGGTCATCAGCCACCTGGGCTTCGGCTACGTCGGCCAGCACTACGACGCCGAGACCGGCCTGCTCTATAGCCGCGCCCGCTTCTACGACCCGACCACCGCCCTGTGGATGAGCCAGGATCCCCTGGGCTTCTGGGCTTCGCCGCGGGAGGGCGGCTTGGCTGGGAACCCCCACCCGCGTGGGACGTCCTCGCATCGCGACGGCGGAAGCGATAGACTCGTTGGAAGGCTGAGCCCGTCGCCTGGGCCCGGCCTGTTTCCGTTCTCGAACCCACGACCGGCGTGATCGAAATCCTGCTCAACGGCCAACCCTATCAGGTGCCGACCGAGACCAGCATCGCCGCTCTGCTGGAGCGGCTCGAACTGACGACACCGGGCGTTGCCGTCGAGGTCAACACCGCCGTCGTGCCCAAGGCCCGCCACGCCAGCACGCATTTGGCCCCGGGCGATCGTGTCGAAGTTGTGACCCTGGTCGGAGGAGGTTGACGCTTCAATGAGTCTGGCTACCGAGACGCCCGCCCCATTGCGGATCGCCCAGCATACGCTCTCAAGCCGGCTGATTCTGGGCACGGGCAAATACGCCAGCTACGAACAGATGCTCGCCTCGTTGGAGGCCGCGGGGGTCGAGTGCGTGACCGTGGCCGTCCGTCGCGAGCGGCTGGTCAACGCCGCTGGCCAGAACATCTTGGAGTGGCTCGATCCCAAACGGTTCTTGCTGCTGCCCAACACGGCGGGCTGCTTCTCGGCCGACGATGCGGTGCGGGTCGCCCGACTGGGCCGCGAGATTCTGTCGCAGCTCGAAAATCCCGGCAGCGACTGGGTCAAGCTGGAGTGCCTGGGCGACTCCAAGACCCTGCTGCCCGATCCGGTGGCCACCCTGGAAGCCACCGAAAGGCTGGTGGCCGATGGATTTACGGTGCTGTGCTACACCACCGACGACCCGATCACCGCCCGGCGGCTCAAGGAGGCGGGTGCGGCCAGCGTGATGCCGGCGGGCAGCCCGATCGGCTCGGGCCAGGGGATCCTCAACCCCAACAACATCCGGCTGTGTCTGGAGTACCTCAAGCACGGCGACCCCGACTACCCGGTGATCGTCGACGCGGGGGTGGGCTCGGCCAGCGATGTGAGCATCGCCATGGAGCTGGGCTGCGACGGCGTGCTGCTCAACACGGCCGTGGCCAGCGCCCAGCAACCCGTGCTCATGGCCCAGGCGATGCGAGCCGCCATCGAGGCCGGTCGGCTGAGCTACCTGGCCGGGCGTATCCCCAAGAAAATGTACGCCACCGCCAGCAGCCCGCTGGAAGGCACCATCACCGCCCAAGCCGACCGCGATGCCTACGCCCAACGGTAGCGAGCGCTGCGAGACGTGCGTGTTGCTGGCGGATTGGGGGTGCTGACAAAGACCAGGAAGCCGCCACCGCTGGCGAAGCGCTTTGGCAGGGGACGGTCGTGGGCCATGAACCTTCGGAGAACCCCGGTGATGCCGAATCCCTACGAGCCACCCCATGCGGCTGGCGGCGATAACAATCCGGCTGGGGCCGCGTCACGCGACGCGCTGGCGACGTTGATTCGCGCGTTTCTTTCCAGCGAGATCACTGCCTTCGAGTTGGATGAGGGTCTGGATGCCTTCGACGATTCGGACGATCCGGTGATTCAACACGTGGCTACGACTGTGTGGTGCTTGTACGACGACTTCGAGGACCACGAGGTCTGCGTCTCAAAAGCGGAGTGGGATTATTTGCAACGCCTGCTTCTGGTTCTCGAATCGGGTTGCCGCGTTGAAACGCATTCCGAGCGTCGATGGTCCTTCAAACAATGGATTGCCGCGGTGTCGCTGTGCGTCTTCGCGTATTGCGCCGTACAGATGGGTTGGGGCACTCACCTATTCCTATTGGCGGTACCATTTGGATTGATTTCGATGGCCTTGTCGTGCTGGCAGCAACGGACGGACTCCGACGTTGATCCCTACCAGCAATCCATCGTGCCCTTTGCCTCATTCTCCGACCTTGCAACTGCCTATCGATCGTCAAGGTTTCGTAAGATTCCCTACCCACGGCAGCTTGAAACGCGAACCATTCGCTCGCCCTTGATGAATCGGTTTCGGCAACTTTATTTCTACACGTTGTGGCTCATCCTCTCACAGATACCGCTGTTGTTCCAACTGCTCCCCAAGAATCGCGGCTGGACCCGTATTCAAGCGGCCTGACC
>JBJHDE010000667.1:0-3115 GCA_050486385.1 Planctomycetales bacterium
TGGCCGCCGCCGTCAGCGATACCAGTGCGCTGGCCGTTCAAGGGACCGCCGGGGCCAGTGAAGACCATTTTCGTTATGGTTGGAATTACGCCTTGCTGCTGGATCGCGGCCCCTGCGAGCAGGCCCGGGTCCCCAGCCCCGTGCTCACCGCCATGCGGACCGGGCGGCTGGTGCGAATTGAAGAGATCACCCGCTGCCTGCCCGAGGTGCAAGACGCCTTGATCAGCCTGCTCAGCGAGCGACGGATGATGATCCCTGAACTCTACGGGCCGACGGGCAGTGTGTTCGCGGCGCCGGGTTTTAACATCATCGCCACTGCCAATCTCCGTGATCGTGGCGTCGCCGAGATGTCCTCGGCCTTGAAGCGGCGATTCAACTTCGAGACCGTCGCCCCCATCGCTGACGCCCGCCAGGAGATCGAGCTTGTCGGACGGCGGGCCCCAGCGGCGCTGCACGACTCGTCCGTGACAGCCGCGGTCGATGGCAAGCTGTTGGAACTGCTGGTGACCACCTTCCGCGATCTCCGCGAGGGTCGCACCCACGAGGGCTGGAACGTCGATCGGCCAGCCGCCGTGATGAGCACCGCCGAGGCGGTCACCGTGGCCGCGGCCATCACCCGGCAAGGCGCCTTCTTCGTCCCGCAGAAGGATCCGGTCTCGCTGTTGCCGGGCTACCTGCTGGGCGTGGTCTTGAAAGACAATCAGGAAGATCGCGAACGGCTGATGGCCTACTGGGATGGCCCCGTCCGTCGCCGCGGCGAGACCGATCCACTGTGGAATCGGATGTATCAACTCCGCGGCGTCCTCGAAGAAAGCGAATTGGAAACCCTGTAGTTGCTACGTGCCAATATGATAACGAAAAAGCTTGAAAGTCTGCTGCCCGCGAAATGATTTCATGAACCAGGCATCCCGCGAGTGTACTGCGGGTTACTGGCAAGCAAGCCGTGTTGGAAACGGTTCACGTTGCCTGGAAGGGTTGTGCTTTGACTCGACGATTCAACGTCTATCGGCCTATCGCACTGCTTGCCAGCAAGCAGTGGCACATTTTTTGATGAAACAAGGGCAGCCGTGCGCTTTGACTCGACTATTCAGTATCTATCGGCAGATCGCACTGCTTGCCAGCAAGCAATGGCACACTTTTTGATGAAACAAGGGCAGCCAAGGCGCTCCATCCATCGTGATGTCGCGTGCCTTGTTCTCAGTCTTACGCAAGCATTATGAACGATCAACCGGGCGACGTCCTGGAGCGGCTGGCGGGGTGCGAGGCGCCGTGGTTGATTGGCGTGCGTCATCACTCCTCGGCGCTGGCCCGAGTGATGCCCCAGTTGCTGGAAGCCCAGCGGCCCGCCACGATTCTGTTGGAGATGCCGCCCGATTTCGCGGCGTGGCTGCCCTACCTGGGCCATCGCGATTTGCAGGCCCCAGTGGCTCTGGCGGCTTGCAACGCCGAACGACTGTTGTCGTTCTATCCCCTGGCGGATTTCTCGCCCGAGCTGGTCGCCATCCGTTGGGCGGCCGAGCACCAGATTCCCGTCGTGCCCTGCGATCTGGATCTCGCCGGTATGGCCAGCCTGGACTCAACAGCCGGGGACGCGGCAACCGGCGACCCACCTGACAACGACGACCAGCGGCCGCCGCTGTTGCGGGCGATCTTGCATCGGCAGGGCGCGCGGCATTCGGGCGATCTGTGGGATCGCCTGGTCGAGACACCCGGCTCCGCGTCCTCGCCCGAGTCGATTCGCCGAGCCGCGCTGCTGTTCGGTTGGATGATCCGCCAGGATGCCGGCGGCCCCACGTTGGCCGATCAACACCGCGAGGCCGCCATGCGGGCGTGTCTGGCCCAGGCCGCGGGGCCGGTCGTGGCGATTGTCGGCTCGTTTCATGCGGCGGCCCTGTTGCCCGAACCCTTGTTGTGGAGCCCGCCCGAGGCCCTGCCGGACGCCGGCGATGCGGCCAAACCGGGCTCGGGCCAGGGGACGATCAGCACGTCGTTGATTCCCTACTCGTTTCCGCAGCTCGACGCCCGCAGCGGCTATCCGGCGGGCGTGTACGATCCGGTTTGGCAGCAGGCGGTGCTCTCGGCGGCGACGCCGCGGGAGGTCGTCGACCACATTGCCCGACTGACCGTTGACATCTGCCGCGACCTGCGAGCCGGGGGACACGTCGCGGGCACGCCCGAGGCCACCGAGATTGTGCGGATCTCCCGCGACTTGGCACGATTGCGGGGCCAGCCAGCGCCCGGGCGAGCCGAGATGCTGGAGGCGATCGAGACCTCGCTGGTGCAGGGCGACCTGCTGGGTCGCGGTCGGGCGGTGGCCGCGGCAGCCCAGCGGATGCTGGTCGGCACGCGACGCGGGCGACTGCCGGCGGGAACGCCGCGGAGCGGTTTGAGTGTCGAGGTCGAATCGTCTTTGGCCCGGGTGCGGCTGCCAGGGCCCGAGACCCTGGACGAAGACGGCAAGGACCTGCGGCTCGACCCGCTGCGTTCGCGATTGGATCGGTCGCGGGCCGTGATCCTGCGGCGTTTGTGTACGTTAGGGGTGCGTTATGCCGAGCGGATCGATGCCGAAACCATCGGCCCCCGCGAGAACCTCACCGAAGTCTGGCGCGTGAGTTGGAGCCACGCCACGGCCGCCACGCTGGAGGCCGCCGGCGTGCATGGGGTGACCTTGGTGCAAGCCTGTGAAGCGGCCGTACGGCGGTTGACCCATCACACGGCCGTGGCCCCCGGTGACCAAGAAACCACAACCCATCCGGCAACCCTGTTGATGCGTTTAACAACTGCCGCCGAATGTGGTTTGAAACACACCACGCACGAATTGTTGCATCACCTGGCAGGCCCGTTTGTGACCTCCGCCTCGGCCGGCGAGTTGGTCTCGGCGGCCGGTTTGTTGCAGCGGATTGCCGCCGGTCACCTGCCCGGCTTGCCTCGACGTCCCGAAGACGCGGCCGAGCCCGATTGCGTGGTGTTTGATGTTCCCGCGGCGGTGCTCGATCCGAGGCCCCTGGTGGAAGCGGCCCTGCGGAATCTCGAAGGCTTGCGGGGTTCGGACGATCAGGCCGATGTGAACACGCTGGTGGAACTGGCCGCCCTGATTCGTGGCGCAGGGGACGAC
>JBJHDE010000668.1:0-3111 GCA_050486385.1 Planctomycetales bacterium
ACCCAGGCCTCCAGTCCCCGCGCGGCCTCGGCCAGGCGTTTGCGGGCGCGGCGGGCATCAAACGGCACGCGGGTGCCATCGTCCAGCACCACATGCACCACCGGCGGGGCTGGAACCGACTCCTCGCCGCGGATCGCCCGCATCTTGGCGTGCTCGGCCCGATAGATGATGTAACGGCGGGCCACACGGTAATGGCCGCGGGCCATGAGTTCCATTTCGACCAGGTCTTGAATCCGCTCGACATCCACGCCCGACGGTCCACTGGCCAAGGCGGCCAGGTCGTCGGCCACGCTGTGGGTCACGCTGGCCACCTCGGCCAGGATGTCGGCCTCCAGCGGCATCGCGGGGGCCAGATTCAGCTCGGCCCGAAAGGCATTCGAGATCGCCTGGACAATGCGTTCCTGTTCGAAGGGCACGACGCGACCGTCGCGCTTGCGGACAATCCACTCGTGGGCGGCGCGCAGCATGGTTCTCGACTCCTGCCCCTGCCGACCGGGCAGGGAATGGCGGAATCCGCCCCACCATCTTGAGGGCGGAGCGTCGAGAAATGCGGCCATCGCCAGCGCAGGGCCCCGGGCGGAGAACGCCCGACGCGCCCAACCCACAATGTGGGGGTCAGCGCCCAGAGAGTCGTCATACTCGACCGCACCTTTCCCGAGAAGGCTTGGCGGACGAGGACCTCGGATCGATGGCGTCCGACCACCGAAAAGGTTGGGTGCCGAGTTCCTCGATCGCTGGCAGGTCTTCGGACTCGCGGACCCGTCCCCATAGAAATGGTTGGGGGATTGCCTACTGGCCGTCGCTTCCCAATCGTCCGCCCAGGGCGGAGGGATCAGTGCTTGATGACGGCGGTCGTTTCCGCTTACCGCTGCCGGGCAGTCCCGGATTCGCACCGGGTTCCCTCTTTACCCGACCAAGCCCCATGGGCTCGGTCGACCAGCAACGTTCGGCAAGCTAGGGCCGGCCCCAGGCGGCGTCAAGAGTGCGGCCCCGGCACCACCCGCCGGAATTGCCGCGGGCAAGCTCGCGCAACTTTTCCCAGAGCCCCAAAACTCCGCTGGCATGTGCCCCAACGTGAACTATGATGGCTCTACTTGAAGTTCCTGCCCCGTGCGCTGTGCCCCACCATGAGCGAATCGAAGGCCCGTCTCCGCGGTATCTTTACCCCGAATATCGTCCCGCTCGATGCCCGCGGCGATATCCATGAAGCCAATCTGCGGGTGTATACCGATTGGCTCATCGACCGCGGCGTGCATGGGCTGTATCCCAACGGCTCGACCGGCGAGTTCACCCGCTTCACCCCCGAAGAACGCCGGCGGATTGTGGCCATCATGGCCGATCAGGCCGCCGGTCGGGTGCCGATTCTGGCCGGTGCGGCCGAGGCCAACGTCCGCGAGACGATCTCGGCCTGCGAGTACTATGCCACCCTGGGCGTGGCGGCCGTGGCCATTGTGTCGCCGTTTTACTACAAGCTCAGCCCGTCGGCGGTGTACGCCTATTTTAAGGAGATCGCCGATCACTCGCCGATCGACGTCACCCTGTACAACATCCCACTGTTCGCCTCGCCCATTGACGTGCCCACCGTGCAACGGCTCAGCGAGGATTGCCCGCGGGTCGTGGGCATTAAGGACTCCTCGGGCGACATCCCGCACATGATGCGGATGATCTCGGCCGTGCGGCCCAACCGACCCGACTTCTGCTTCTTGACCGGTTGGGAAGCCGCCCTGATGCCCATGCTGCTGCTCGGTTGCGACGGCGGCACGCATGCCACCAGCGGCGTGGTCCCCGAACTCACCCGCAAACTGCACGATCTCACCCTCGCCGGGCAAATCGAACAGGCTCGGGCGTTGCAGTACCAGTTGCTGACGCTGTTCGACCTCATGCTGTATACGGCCGACTTTCCAGCGGGCTTCCGCGCGGCGCTGCGGCTGCGGGGGTTCGACATGGGACCGGGTCGGCAACCGCTGGGCGAGCCGCAAAAGCTGGAACTCAGCACCATGAGCGACCTGCTGGGTTGCCTGCTGGCCGAACACGGCTTCACCGATCCGCCGATGGGCGGCTGTCCGGTGCCGCCCGCGAACGCCGATCCTCAGCAGGTCTCGCGGATCGTGCAGAACGTGCTCGACGAACTTAAGCGCCGCGGCATTCAATGACCGACCGCGTCTCGGGGCGGCCCGCGGGTTGACCCCGCCGGCGCCGCCGTTGAGAATTGCCAGCTCTTACCCAAGCCTTGAGGCGGGTCGCTCGGGCAGGCTGCACGGCTCGCGCGATGCGTCGACCGGCAATAGACCAACACACACAAGGACGATTCCGTCATGAGTACCCCCATCAGCCGCCGCGATGTCGGCCGCTTGGCCTTGGCCGGCGGCGTGGTCCTGGCCACCAACACCCTGTGGGCCGACGAAGACGACTCGCAAGGCTGGACCCCGCTGTTCAACGGCAAGGACCTGGACGGCTGGACGCCCAAGATCCGCGGTTATGACCTGGGCGAAAACTTCGCCGACACCTTCCGCGTGGAAGATGGCGTGATGAAGGTGGCCTACGATGGCTACGAGCGTTTTGAGAACCGCTTTGGCCACATCTTCTTTAACGAGCCGTTTTCCAACTACCGGCTGCGGGTCGAGTACCGTTTTCTGGGCGAGCAGGTCCCCGGCGGGGCCGGATGGGCCTTCCGCAACAGCGGCATCATGGTCCACGGTCAGCCACCCAAGACCATGGGCCGCGACCAGGACTTTCCCGTTTCCATCGAGGTGCAGCTTTTGGGCGGGGGTGGAGAAGGCACCCGCCCCACGGCCAACCTGTGTACGCCCGGCACGCACGTGGTGATGGACGGCGAGTTGAAGAAGCAGCACTGCATCAATTCCAAGTCGCCCACCTTTCACGGCGATGTGTGGGTCACCGTCGAGGCCGAGGTCCGCGGCGGTAAGACGATCCGCCACCTGGTGAACGGCCAGGAGGTCATGGCCTACGAGCAGCCGCAGCTCGACTCGAATCACCCGGTGTCGAAGACCCTGATCGAGGCCAACAACCGTCAGGTGCTGCTCACCGGCGGCAGCATCTCGCTGCAATCCGAGAGCCATCCCTGTGAGTTCCGCAAGGTCGAGATCAAGC
>JBJHDE010000669.1:0-838 GCA_050486385.1 Planctomycetales bacterium
GTTTAAGACCGTGGGGATTTATTCTCCTCACGGTCAACTTTATGAACCGGTCGACGCCAAGTACGCCATGTACTACCGCGAGGCCCAGAACGGCCAGATCCTGCAAGAAGGCATCACCGAGGCGGGCAGCATGAGCAGCTTCATCGCCGCGGGTTCGGCCCATGCCAGCTATGGCGTCAACACGATTCCGTTTTTCATCTATTATTCGATGTTCGGCTTCCAGCGGATCGGCGACCTGATCTGGCTAGCCGCCGATATGCGGTGCCGCGGCTTCCTGTTGGGCGGCACCGCCGGGCGGACCACGCTCAATGGCGAGGGCCTGCAACACGAAGACGGCCACAGCCATCTGATCGCCCTGAGCGTTCCGACCGTGCAGGCCTATGATCCGGCCTTCGCCTATGAGACCGCAGCCATCGTGCTGGACGGAATCAAGCGGATGTACGTCGACCAGGAAGATGTCTTCTACTACATCACGCTGCATAACGAAAACTACGCCATGCCGCCCATGCCCGAAGGGGCCGAAGACGGCATCCTCAAGGGGCTGTATCGCTACAAGAAAGTCGAGGCCGGCAGCCAGGGCCCGCGGGTCAATCTGTTTGGTTCGGGCGCGATTCTCAACGAAGTGCTGCGGGCCCAGGATATCCTGGCCGAGAAGTACGGCGTCAGCAGCCAGGTCTGGAGCGCGACCAGCTACAAGCGGCTCTCCAACGATGCCGAAGCCTGCCGCCGTTGGAATCTGACACACCCCAACGAGTCGCCCCGCCAGAGCCATGTCGAGCAGATCCTGGGCGAAGAGCCGGTCGACTTGACGGTCTCCAGCAGCGACAACGTCCGCGGC
>JBJHDE010000669.1:848-3085 GCA_050486385.1 Planctomycetales bacterium
CCTGGCCCTGCAGATTGCCCCCTTCGTGCCCACGCCGTATTACGTGCTGGGTACCGATGGCTTTGGCCGGAGCGAAACCCGCGAGAACCTGCGACGGTTCTTTGAAGTCGATGCCGAGTGCGTCACCCTCGCCACGCTGACCGAACTGGCCAAGCTCGGCAAGATTGACGCCAACATCCCCAAGCAAGCCATCCAGGACCTGGGCATCGACCCCGAAAAGACCCACCCCTTCCGCATGTGAGCGACCCGGCGACACGCCGCCTGGGCACTTGGGCGTCGCACTGACTGCTGGCAATCGCCGAGTGCCACGGCACTGAAGCAAGCCAGCGCGGCGGTCCGAGCCGTTTCGCGCGATGCGTTGATCTCTATCCTCCGTTGCATTCCCCGAGCATGGACAAGTGTCACGGATCGGGATCTCGAAACGGTTGGCGCTTTCCTGGAACATCGTCGTGATGGAGTCTGTCAGCGACTCGAACGGCTTGCCGACGAGCTGGAGGGCTGAAAGGTCGTGCCCATGCGATACGTCTATTCCTTGATTCGATTCGTGCCTAATCCGACGCGGGCCGAGTTTCTGAATGTCGGCCTGATTGCCGGGTCCGATGTGTCGGAAGAATGGGAGATTCGGGCCATCCAAAGCCCGCGGCGCGTGAGTCGCTTTGATGAGGACGGGCTGTCTCCCGAAGTGCGGCGGCAGATCGAGTCGCTATCGCGAGAGATCGAAACCTATGCCGATTCACGTCAACAGCCGCAATTGTTTGACGAACCGGCAAGCCCCACGATCAACGAAGCCTGGCTGACGGGGTTGGCTCACAATCATCGCAACCTGTTGCAGTTCACCGCGCCTACCCCGGTCAAGGCGGACTCTTCGCAACAGGTCTTCGACCTCTTGTGGGACGAGTTCATTCTGGAACCCGGGCCGAGTGTTCGTCGGCGATACGGGCGGCCTCAGGTTCGTGCTTTGACGCGCCAGGCGTTGCTGGAGGTTGGGCTTCGCCCCGAGCGGATTCAGTCGGGACGGCGGCTTGAAGGTCCCGCCGGCCGTACCAGCATTGACCTATGCCTTGCCAATGGTCGTGTCGAGCAACTGACTCAATGCTGGTCACTCGATGTGAGCGATCGCGACGCTTTGGTCTCCGAACTGCAATCCTGGGCCTGGACCGTTCGGCAACTTCGGCAGACCGGTGGGATCGTGGCCGACAAGGCATCGCAACTGCCCGTCGATCACAATGTCCCGATCGCCGTCATTGTCTCCCCGGCCCCGAGTCCCGACGATGCGGCCGCGACACTCTTCTCGGAGATTCTCGCGAGCAGCAATCTCGCGGCGCGGCTCTATCGCACTGATCAGCTTCAGGACTATGTCCGTGACGTGACCGAAGTTCTGAACAACGATCCCGAGTGGTGGATCAAGCCCACCTCGCTGACCTGACCCTCAACCTCAACCTCGCACGCCGCGGATGTAGGCGGCGGTGATGGGGTGCTGGGGGGATTCGAAAATGTGCTCGGCCGAGCCGCTCTCGACGATGGTGCCGACCTGATCGACCAGCCAGAACACGGCGGTGTCGTCGGCCAGGCGACGGGCCTGCGCCAGGTTGTGCGTGACGATCACCGTTGTGTAGCGGCCGCGCAGCGAAGCGATCAGGTCTTCAATCACTCCGCCAGCCAAGGGATCCAGCGCGCTGGTCGGCTCGTCGAGCAGCAGCACCTCGGGGTCCAGCAACAGGGCACGGGCCAGACACAGCCGCTGTTGCTGACCGCCCGACAGCCCCAAGGCCGAATCCTGCAACCGATCCTTGACCTCCTCCCACAGGCCCACCTGCTGCAACATGCCTTCCATCCGGGCGGTCCGCTCGGCACGATCGCGGACCCCGTGCCGTTTCATGGGAAAGGTCAAGTTCCGCCGAATCGAAAGCGGAAACGGATTCGGTCGCTGAAAGATCATGCCCACCCGTCGCCGCAGCTCGGGCAAGTTGGTTGTCGGATCCAACACGTCGTGCCCATCCAACCAGACCCGCCCCGAGACCCGGCAGCCGGGCGTCAGATCGCTGAGCCGGTTCAAACAGGTTAAGAAGGTGCTTTTCCCGCAGCCCGAAGGGCCAATCAGCGCGGTCACGCAACCGGCATGAATTTTCAATTGCACATCGCCCAACACCGGCGTTCCGTCAAAGGCCACGCCCAGGTTTTCGACCCGGATCCGGGTCTGCCGATCGGCACAGCACTTGGGACGCGGGGCCCAGGGT
>JBJHDE010000670.1:0-3081 GCA_050486385.1 Planctomycetales bacterium
CGATCAGGCCTCGTTGGCGAAGGCCGCCAGGGCTTCTTCGGGCGTTTCGACGATCTCGCAGATCTTGTGCAACCGCATCAGCGAGAAGGCGTTGCGGACCTGGGTGCCGACCCGGCAGATCTTGACGGCCCCACCCTGCTCGGTGGCATGCTTGTGCAGCGAGAGGATCGAACCGCAGCCGCTGCTATCGACAAAGCTGATCTGGTTCAGGTCGAGCACGATCTTCGGGCACTCGGCCAGAATGGGCTGACACTGCTGCTTGAAGGTTTCGGTGTTGCTGGCTTCGAGATGATCGGCGTGGACTTCGACGACTACCGCGCCCTGACGAGACTGGTGGGAAAGTTTCATGGAGCGCCCAAGGCCACAAGAGGTTCCAAATGCTTCACGAGCCGGATGGTCTTCCACCCGGCCCCATCTTCGAGGTAGTCGCACTCGTCGACCAACCGCTCGATCAGATAAACACCATAGCCGCCAAACTGCGAGCCGTCGAATACCGGATCGGGCACCTGCGACCGATCGAACCCACGGCCCCGATGCTGCAAATGCACGATGACCGATTCACCGGTGTGCTCGACCGTCAAACGGATCGGCCCACCGGGCTTTCGGCCGTAGGCATGAATCATCACGTTGCTGGCGGCCTCTTGCAAGGCCAGCTCAAGATCATACATCGCGTCGGAGCGATCAACATCATCGCCCACGGCCTGTAGACCGCGCTTCCACGCATCGCGCAGGAAGCTGCGGATTACTGGCAACTGCTCCAAGCCGCTATAAAACAGTTGGCTGGTCACCATCGGGCACTCCTTTAGCCGCTTACCATTGCGGTGGGGGACCGCAACCCTCCGATTGGGCCAGCAAGCGGAGGGCGACATCGTCATCGAAGAGAATTGCGATTCTCCGCCCCTGGGCAACCTTCCACCGCGCCCGTCGGACCGTCGTTTCGCACCTAGTCGAGTGTACTCTTTCCTTAAGGCCGCGCCAGCCTATGCGACAGAATATCTCTTGCCAGGGCCCCCGACCCTGCTAGGTTGACCTTTCGGATTTGGGAATTGTAGCCGGTCGTGTCAATTGGCCAGACTTTGCTAGAATCCTCCCGTCGAACTGGCCCCCAATGCCGGTTGTCCTCCCGGGTGCGAGTCCACCACCTCTCGGGCAGGACCGTACACCCCACAGCTTGGAGCTTCTATGAGTCTTGCCACCGAAGCCGACACCCAGACCTCGCTCAAAGAGGCGGTCCGGCAGCACCTCAAGTACTCGCTGGGACGTGACCCTCAGATCGATCGGGTCCACTTCTCGGAGGTCTTCCGAGCCCTGGCCCTGGCGGTCCGCGACCTGATGGTCGATGGCATCCTGTCCACCGAACGCCGCTACCGCGAGCACGACAGCAAGCGGGTGTATTACCTGTCGATGGAGTTCTTGATCGGCCGCAGCCTGATCAACAACCTCACCAACCTGGGACTCATGGAGGAGGCCGAGGCCGCCTGCGGCGAGTTGGGCTTCACCCTGCGGGACGTCGAGGACGCCGAGGTCGACGCGGCCCTGGGCAATGGGGGCCTGGGCCGGTTGGCGGCCTGCTTTCTGGACTCGATCGCCACGCTCAACCTGCCGGGATACGGCTACGGCATCAACTACGAGTACGGGCTGTTCCGCCAGCAGCTCATCGGGGGCGAACAGGTCGAAAAGCCCGACGGCTGGCGATCGCAGTCGTCGCCCTGGCTGATTGAACGGCCCCAAGAGCAAATCATCGTGCCGCTGTATGGCCGGTTGGAACACACCCGCGACCGCACCGGCGATTACAACCCGATGTGGGTCGACTGGCAGGTGGTTGTGGGTCTGCCCAGCGACTTGCCGATCGTGGGCTATGGCGGTCGCACGGTGAATACCCTGCGGCTGTATTCGGCCCGGGCGAGCCAAGATGTCGACATGAACATCTTCAACGACGGCGACTACCTCAAGGCCGTGCGTCAGAAGGTCTACAGCGAGACGATCAGCAAGGTGCTGTATCCGTCGACCTCGGCCGAAAGCGGTCGCGAACTGCGGCTGATTCAAGAGTATTTTCTGTGTGCCTGCGCCGTGCAGGACATCATGCGGCAGTACCAGGAGCGGCACACCACGCTGGACAAGCTGGGCGAGAAGGTCGCCATTCAGCTCAACGATACGCACCCGGCGCTGGCGATCCCCGAGTTGATGCGGATTCTGATCGACCAGCACGACCTCTCCTGGGAGCGGGCCTGGGACATCAGCGTCAAGGTGTTTGGCTACACCAATCACACCCTGATGCCCGAGGCCCTGGAAAAGTGGAGCGTGCCGCTGGTGGAGCGGGTGTTGCCGCGGCACTTGCAGATCATTTACGAGATCAACCGCCGGTTCCTCAAGATCGTGGCCAACCGCTACCCCGGCGACGTGCAAAAGCTGGCCGGCATGAGCCTGATTGAAGAAGGCCCGCAGAAACAGGTGCGGATGGCCAACATGTCCATCGTGGGCAGCCACTCGGTCAATGGCGTGGCGGCCATTCACAGCGAGTTGGTCAAGACCCGCCTGGTGCCGGACTTCTACAACCTGTGGCCCGAAAAGTTCAATAACAAGACCAACGGCGTGACCCAGCGGCGGTGGCTGCTGGCCTCGAACCCCGAGTTGGCCAGCCTGATCACCGAGCACATCGGCGACGGTTGGATCACCGATCTGGATCAGCTTGAGAAGCTGGCCCCGCTGGCCGACGATGCGGCGTTCCGCAAGCGGTTCCGCCAGATTAAGCAAACCAACAAGCAACAACTTGCCGAAGTCGTGCAGCGGACCGCCGGCGAGACGATCGACACGGCCAGCATCTTTGATATTCAGATCAAGCGGATTCACGAGTACAAGCGGCAACTGCTGAGCCTGCTGCACGTGGCGCATTTGTATCTGCAAATCCGCGAAGGCTTCGTGCCCCCGGCGGCCCGCACCGTGCTGTTTGCCGGCAAGGCCGCCCCCGGCTACTTTGCCGCCAAGCAGATCATCCGCCTGATCAACGATGTGGGCCGGGTGATCAATGCGGATCCGGCGACCAACCAGTATCTCAAGTGCGTGTTCGTGCCCGATTATCGG
>JBJHDE010000671.1:0-3073 GCA_050486385.1 Planctomycetales bacterium
CGAGCCACCAGCCACCATCACCGTCAGCCGGCCGTCTTGCTCGTCGCCGTCGGCCTTGCCCGCCGAAAACTCGTGTTCAATGATCCGCACGGCTGGCTGCTTGGCCTCGAAGCCCTCGGGAACGGCAAGCTTCAAGCCGCCCGAGGTAATCGTCTTGGCGTCGTCGGCATGCAGGCTCGCGGTGCCGAGGCAGGCCAGCGCCGCGACGGCCAGAATTCGGAGACTCGTCATCATGCAGGTCCTTGTCGGAAGGGGAAGTTCGAAAAAGGGTGGAGTCACGCCCGACAGTCTAATCCCGGGACGCGGAGGAATCGACCGCCAGCCGGCCCCTTGGGGCTCATTCGGTGGGGCTGGTACGCCCACCCTTGGCCAGCAAGCCCTCAACCAGTTCAGAGTAGTTGACCGGCTTGATGGCCCGCTCGTCAAACAACCGCTCGTCGGGTGCGGGCTGGTCACCAGCCTCGAAGCCGGTGACGGCCACAATGCAAACTGACGGGCCAAATCGCTGCCGCAAGTCGCGGGCGACCTCGGATCCATGCCGATCGGGCAGCCCCAGGTCAATCAGCGCCACATGCGGGACGAACCACTTCGTCACCGTCAGGGCCTCGCTGGCGTCGCCAGCCGCTTGCACGTCGTAGCCGCCGAGCGAGAGCAGCCGCGTGACCAGGGTCCGGGTGTCGGCATCGTCCTCGACAATCAGCACGCGGGGACTAGCGGATGAGTCAGGCATGAGTGTCTCCGGGGGGCTGGGCACACGCCTCGCTTGGCTCCGTTTGGAGCGGCCGCCCGCTGGCGGCGGGTTGAATCGCCCGGGCGACCCCCTCCACCAGGCTGGCCGGATCGACGGGCTTGGCCAAGTGGACCTGGTAGCCGGCTGCCAGGATCATCCGGCGGTCCTCCTTTCGGGCGAAGGCCGTCACGGCCACCGCTGGCAGGTCCTGCGCTGTATGTCCGCGTAACCGTACTTCGCGAATCAGGTCGTAGCCGTCGCGATCGGGCATGCCCAGGTCGCTGACCAGCACGTCGGGCGGCGATTCGTCGAGCAATCGCAGGGCCTCGGTCACCTGGGTGACCGCCTGAACCGTGGCGCCGGAGGCCGCCAGGATCCGCCGAGCCAGGTCCAGCGAGTCCTGCTCGTCGTCCACCAGCAGTACCGCCACGCCTTCGAGTCGGCGTCGGCCCAGCAACGGGGTGCTGGCGGTATTGACCTGCCCGTTGGACCGGCCCGCCGCGTGGCCTTCCTGCACATGCGCGGACAACCGCACCGTGAAGGTGGCCCCCTGATCTCGTCCTGGGCTGCTGGCCTCGACCGTGCCGCCGTGCAGTTCCACAAGCTGCCGCACAATCGAGAGGCCCAGCCCCAATCCCCCGTGCTCGCGTGTGGTGCTGCCATCGGCTTGGCGAAAGCGATCGAAGACGAAGGGCAGAAAATCGGCATCAATCCCGCGTCCATTGTCTTCGACGGTCAGCTCGACGGCCTCGCCGTGCTGCTCGGTGCGAATCGCAATCGTGCCTCCGGCGGGCGTGAACTTCACGGCGTTTGAGATCAGGTTCCACGCCACCTGCTGCAATCGCGCCGCATCGCCCCAAATCCACAGGGGACGCTCGCCACGAGGGACGTGAATCGCAATCTGCTTGTTCTGCGCGGCATTGATCGTGGACTCCAGCGCCGCGGCCACTACATCGCGAAGATCGACCACACCGCGGTCCAACCGCAGCTTGCTGGAGATAATCCGCGACAGGTCCAGCAAATCGTCAATCAACTGGGCCTGCGTGCGGGTGTTGCGTTCAATGACCGCGGCGGCCTCACGGACCTCGGTGGCGGGCAAGTCCTGGCTTCGCAGCAGCGTGGCCCAACCCAGAATCGCATTGAGCGGAGTCCGCAGTTCGTGTGAAAGCGTTGCCAGGAACTGATCCTTCATGCGATTGGCCGCTTCGGCCTCGGCCCGAGCCAACTGCGTGGCCTTGAAGAAGCGAATGTTCTCGATGGCCACCGCGGCCAGTTGGGCCAACTGCACCAAGGCCGCCTCGTCGCTGCCGGCGAACCCCTCGGGGCCGGTGCCCAGCAATCGCACAACGCCCAGGTGCTGGCCATCGCGTCCGGTCAGCGGTGCGGCCAGGTAGGCCATAGGGGCAGATTGAAGGCCCGTCGGGGCCGGCCCTTCATCCACGCGGCGGACCGGACGATGGGTCTGGGCGACCTGCTGATCCCATGCGGCAAACCGCTCGGCACGATCATCGGCCAGCTCGACGGGGTGACCTTCGACGACCGCCGAACCGGTTGCTTCGGCCAGGCGGGCCTCGGCCCACGAGGCTCCTACAATCCGCCTGGCCCAGTGGGTCGAGATCCGCAACACCTCGCCAATGCCCACTGCCGAAGTCACCGCCACGGCCGCCTGGGCCAGCCTTTCCAATTGCAGGGCTTGCCGCTCGGCCTCGTCGCGGGCCTGCCGGGCCTCGGTCAGCAGTCGGTCGCGTTCGCGCTCCGCGGCGCGACGCTGGCGAAGTGCCTCGGCCTCGGCCAGTGCGCGACCCACCGCGGGCACCAACCGATCGAGCCGCTGCTTGAGCACATAATCAATCGCCCCCAGCTTGAGCGCTTCGGTGGCCAAATCCTCACCCAGTGTGCCCGACACAAACAAAAAGGGCGTCTCGGGACAGTGTCGCTGGGCCTCGTCCAGGGCGGCAAACCCAACGAAGGCGGCGATGGGGTGACCATCGCCACGCTGGCAGGCTAACCATGGCGCGCAATCAACCACTCCAGGGAGGGTTCGACCTTTCGGCAGCCGAACCCCTCCCGGCAGACGCCCCCCTCCGACCCACCTTCACCGGGGACGGGCAGGTCGGCGCCGAAAGCGTCGGCCGACGACTGGCGCAGCTACTTCGGCTGAGCCGCTTGGGCGGTCGGCTGTCGCGCACCAGGCTCAGCATCCGACGCCGCAACCCGGGTCCCGCGTCCGTTGTCGCCCCGGGGGTGCGCGCTTCGCGCGCTGCTCGCCACCAGCGAGCAGTGGACCTACCTGTGGATAACCCGGGGTGAGCCTGTGGATGAACCTCGGGACCGTCGGGGGAA
>JBJHDE010000672.1:0-3070 GCA_050486385.1 Planctomycetales bacterium
TTCCATTCCTGCGGCGAATGCAAATGAAACTGGTGCGTCAGGATCCACTCAAACAGGGCGATCGCTTTCCGCTGATCGCCTTCGATGCCTTGAGTTGCCAGGGCCACGCAGTCTTCGACCGTCTGCATGGCTCCTTCGCCAGGATAGTGGGCGTGATCGGTGCGAATGGTGGGATCGCCCACGCCCGCCACGGCGACCGTCGGCCCCGCCAGCCCGCCGACCCATGCCCAGCTTCCCGCAACGAGCCAGCAACCCGCCAGGCCTAGGCTCCCAGACATCGCGCCGCGCATGAGTAATCTCCCTGGGGCCAACGGCGGCCCGCCAGCGAGTGAGGGGCCCGTTCGTGTCTTTGGGCCGCAAGCCGATTGAAGCGACCGTGTTTGAGGGCAACCGTGGATAAGGCGGCCGAGGTCGCCCGACCGGCACCAGGGGCTCAGCTCGAGCGTTTCTTACCGGCGACCCGCAACGTGAAGCCGCCCTTGAGCCGCTTCTCGGCCCCGACGATGGCCCAGTCCTTGAGGTCACCCAAGGTCACGCGAACACGCTCGCCGACGCGGACATTCCGCACAAGCAGCGGCTCGTCGTCCAGCTCGCCGTGGATCGATTCGCCATCGATCTTGGTCACCGAGACCCACAGGTCCTCGCGTCGGGGACCATCGGTCCATAGCGTCTTGACCACGAAGTTCTCAACGCCTGGCTCGCGTCGGCCAAAGGCATCCACGAACTCCGGCCAACGTCGGCGGGCCTCGTCCATGGCCGAAACCATACGGGGATCGTCCGCGCCAATCGCCCGATTGCGAGCCGTGGCTTCGTCAAACAAGGCCGACAGCGGGGCGTCGCTCTCCAGCTTGGTGGGTGTCAGGGCATCGCACAAGGCCGCTTGACCAGTCGTCGGGCAGAAGACGACCAGGGCATCGTCGTCGTATAAAGCAGCTAGCAATTGGGCGATCTCGCGATAGGGATCGTCCAGCTCGTCGTGCTCGGGACTCACCAGATCGACCCGTAGCCACGCCTTATGGCCCGCGGCCGAGCGGTGCAGATCGGGGTCAAACTCCGGCGGCACGTCTTCGGGATCGTTCACATAGACGCGGTCCAACGACCGCACGGCCAGAATCGTCGCGTGATGCTTGACCAGCAGCATCGGCGGTTGGCCCACGACAAAGCACTCGAAGTTGTCGTCCTCGTCGTCGCCAAACTCTTCATGAAAGGCTCGCTCCGCCGCATCGCGGAGTTCGTCGGCATCCAGCGTTCGCGGTTCGCCCAACAGCAGCACCAGACTGTAGCCGCGATTGTCGTCAGCCGACGAACCGAATTCTTCCTCGGCCGTGGGTCGCCAGCGCGTGGGCCACCACAGATAAGCTCCGCCGGCCGCCAACAGGCTCACCAGCAAGTACAGCCAGCCGCCATCGTACTGGAAACACACCACCAGCGAACCCAAGGCCAGCAGCACCAACAAAGCCACGGCCGAGATGTGGCCCCAAAAGCGGCTGGCGATCATCGCCACACCGCTGGTCAACGTCAGCGCCGCCGCGGTCACGGTCAGCGGGGAAAGATCCTTCCAGAGCAAACCGGCGGCCAAGGCCAAGCAAAATGCGGTGTACCACTCCTGCGGGCGGTGAAACGCCCGCCGCAATCGAGCGGGCAGGTGGAAGCCCATACTTCTGCTGCTCCTTACGCTGAATCGGCGCGCACACGCACACACGATCCGAGACGCCTATTCCCATGCGACCGCCAGCCCCAGTGTCCCCCAGTGGGGTCCGATGGGCAACACTCAGGGGGCAATCGTCGCTACGATCTTTCCCAACTTCTCAGAGCGTCGACCGGCCACCGACCCTGGGCGGGTCAACGTGCAAGCCGACGACGACCCAAACACCAGTCCAGCAGCCGCATGCCAGACCCAACTCGGCCTTGCCCAGGTTCGCCCGCTTGAAATCGGGCTAGCCAAAGCGGACGTCCCTAGATTATTGGTAGCCTGCTTCGGGAAGTCCAAGGGGCCTGGGCCAGAAATCTGCCGCAGGCACCCCCCGTGCGATTGACTCACGGTCGACCGTGGGGCTGGCGGTGGCCTTGCCGAGGTTTACAATCATGCAGAGGCTTCCCGAAAATGGGTGGAGTGGCCCAAGAACCGCTTGCCCCCTCATTGAGGGAAGCCGGATGATCGGCGGAGGCAATCCCCTGAGTTCATCCAAACAATCCACAGAACGCGCGATCGCCCTCCGCGCGGGTTCCCGCCTGATACTTCTCGAGACGCCCCCAGGATGACCGCATCGCCCAAGGCCCCTTCGCCCCGCGAATCCTCCCGTCTCGATCTGCCAGACGTCGAGCTTAAGGATCCGTTGATCTCGGGCATTCTCGCTTGGCTGGTGCCGGGCCTGGGACACCTCTACCAGGGACGTTGGGCCAAGGCCGCCATCTTCTTTATCGCCATCAGCAGCATCTTGGTGGCCGGCCTGGCCTTCGGCAGCGCCCCCAACGACCCCCGCGTCGGCTACGCCCGGGTTGTGTATATCGATGTCAATTTCTGGGATCGGCCCGCGTTCATTCCCCAAGCCGGAGTGGGGGCCGTGGCCCTGCCCGCCTTCTTTCAGTGGTACCGCATGACCGGCGCCCACGACTTTCAGGAAGGACAGGCCACCTTTATGGCTCCCATGCGGCCGGGCGAAGCCAACGATATCCACTTTATCCTGGGGCCCTTCTGGGAGATGGGCACGGTGTTTACCATGATCGCCGGGCTGCTGAACGTGCTGGTCATTTTTGACGCCGTCGCTGGGCCCGTGATCATCGTGGAAGAGAAACCCGCCAAGAAGAAACGCGGATCCTCGCAGGGAACCCCCGATTCTCCTGCGGCGAGCGACGGCGACCCACCGGCCGAGCCGGGCTCAACCGGCGACTCGGACACCGCCACGGCGGCATCTGAACCCGCCGAGTCGTCGAAGTAAGGGGACCAGGACTTGACCCCGCCCTGTGGGAGGCACGACGGTGCTGCTGATGATGACCGGTTGGACACACCTGAGCTTGGCGTTTCCCCTGATTGTGGCCGTGAGCTTCGTGTATGCGGGCACCCGCCACG
>JBJHDE010000673.1:0-3064 GCA_050486385.1 Planctomycetales bacterium
CGAAGTACGTGATCGCGATGGGTGCCTGCACCGTCGGCGGCGGTCCTTACTTCAAGTTTGGCTATCACGTGGTCAAGGGTGTGGATCTGGTGGTGCCCGTGGATGTGTACGTGCCGGGCTGCCCACCGCGGCCCGAAGCCTTGCTGGAAGGCCTGATGCGGGTGCAGGACAAAGTCAACGCCCGGCGGATTGCCAAGAGCCGAGGCGAAGCCGGCCGCGAGTCGCAACCGATTCCGCATCACACCGGCCATGTGGATGTGCAAGAGCAGCCGCTGGTGTTTGACCACCAGAAGCTCAAGCCTGGCAAGAAGTGAAAAACCAAACGGGGAAGGCAGGGCGGCCGGGTTGGCCGGCAACCCGCATGGGCAGAATCCTTGACGGCCTGCGTCCCTGGCGGACTGACTCGACTGAACCAAACACGTTTTTGATTCCTCCGATTTTCTAGGCATCGATGACAGATACGCTCAAGATTGTCGACCTGCATGTGGCCGTGGAAGGCAAGCCCATTTTGAAGGGCGTGAACCTTGATATCCGTCGAGGCGAGACGCACGCGTTGATGGGGCCCAACGGCTCGGGCAAGAGCACCCTGGGCTTTGCGATCGTGGGCCACCCACGGTACGAGGTCACCCACGGGCAGGTGCTGCTCAACGGCGAAGACCTGCTGGAGCTGGACGCCGATGAGCGGGCCCGTCGCGGGCTGTTCATGGCCTTCCAACGTCCGATGACGATTCCCGGCGTGCGGATGGCGGACTTTCTTCGCCACGCGGCCACCAACGTGCGTCGCCCCGAGCGGCAAGCCGGCGAGGAGTTGATTCCCATGCGCGAGTTCCGCAAGGAGCTTCGCGAGAACATGGCGCAATTGCAGATCGACAGCGAGTTCGCCCGCCGCTACGTCAACGAGGGTTTCTCGGGTGGCGAGATGAAGCGGGCCGAGATTCTGCAGCTCGCGATGCTCAAGCCGCGGTTTGCGATTCTCGACGAGACGGATAGCGGCCTGGATGCCGACGCGGTGCGGCTGGCCAGTCAGTCGATTGCCGAGATTGGCGGCGGCAGCCAGATGGGCATTTTGATCATCACGCATCACGAGCAGTTACTGGAATACAACAAGCCGATTCTGACCCACGTGATGCTGGGCGGGCGGATCGTCGAGACCGGCGGCCCCGAGTTGGCCATCGAGTTGCACAAGCACGGTTACGCCAAGATTCGCGAGGCCCATCCCCAGGCGGCGGCCGACGAGGACTCGATGCAACGGCAAAACGAAGAGGTGGCCGCCACCTGAACGCGTCGCCTGGCCCGCACGTGACGGCGAGCTGGCAACCAATCGCTGCAAGGCGTCTTCCGGATACATCAAGGCAAGGATCTCCCCAGGCTGGACTGATAGACCATGGCAACCGACGTTCGCTCGACCGATCCGATCGGCGAGATCAATAAGTACGATTTCCACACGGCCGAGAACTACATCTTCAAGAGCCGTAAGGGGCTCGATCACGAAATCATCGATCAGATTTCGGACATGAAGAACGAGCCCGACTGGATGCGGCAGTTTCGGCACAAGTCGTTGGACCTGTTCAACAGCAAGCCCATGCCGCGTTGGGGCGGGGCCATCGACCTGAACTTTCAGGACATTTTCTACTACATCAAACCCTCGGAGCGGCAGGGCAAGAGCTGGGATGATGTGCCCGAGGACATTAAGCAGACCTTCGACAAATTGGGCATCCCCGAGGCCGAACGCAAGTTCCTGGCCGGTGTGAAGGCCCAGTTTGAAAGTGAAGTTGTCTACGGCTCGCTCCGGGAGGAACTGAGCGCCCAGGGGGTGATCTTCACCGACACCGATACCGCCGTTCGCGAACATTCGGACTTGCTCCGCGAGCACTTTGGCACGGTGATCCCGCCCAGCGACAACAAGTTCGCCGCCTTGAACTCGGCGGTCTGGAGCGGCGGATCGTTCATCTACGTGCCCAAGGGCGTGAAGGTCGACTTTCCCCTGCAAGCCTATTTCCGGATCAACGCCGAGAACATGGGCCAGTTTGAGCGGACCTTGATCCTGGTCGACGAGGGCGCGCAGATTCACTACGTCGAGGGCTGTACCGCCCCGATGTACACGACCGAGAGCCTGCACTCGGCCGTGGTCGAGGTGGTCGTCAAGAAGCACGCCCGTTGCCGTTACACCACGATTCAAAACTGGGCCAACAACATTTACAACCTGGTCACCAAGCGGGCGATGGCCTACGAGGACTCGGTGATGGAGTGGGTCGATGGCAATCTCGGCAGCCGGCTGACCATGAAGTACCCGGCCGTGTACATGATGGAGCCCGGCGCCCGGGGCGAGATTCTGTCCATCGCTTTTGCCAATGCTGGTCAGCACCAGGATGCCGGGGCCAAGGTGGTCCACTGTGCCCCCAACACCAGCAGCCAGATTGTCTCCAAGAGCATCAGCCGCGGGGGCGGTCGATCCAGCTACCGTGGCCTGGTCAAGGTGGAAAGCGGCGCCCGCAACGCCAAGAGCAGCGTGGTCTGCGACGCCTTGATTCTGGATCCCAAGAGCCGCAGCGACACGTATCCCTACATCGAGGTTGAAGAGGACGACGTGACCATCGGCCACGAGGCCAGCGTCTCGCGGATCAACGAGGAGCAGTTGTTCTACCTGATGAGCCGCGGGCTCACCGAGCCCGAGGCCAGCACGATGATTGTCAATGGCTTCATCGAACCGCTGGTCAAAGAGCTGCCCATGGAGTACGCCGTCGAGATGAACCGGCTGATCCAACTCCAGATGGAAGGCTCGGTCGGCTGAGCCCGCCGCAGCACCGGCCGCCGACCGCGCAGACCGTTTCCCCCCGAGGACATCATGGCCACCCTGACCATCGAACTGCCGGATGAATTGGCTCGTCGTTTCGACTCGCTTGCGAAGGACCACGGCGTAACGCCGGAGCAGGTCATCCGTCAGGCGTTGGAAACCTACGTCGATTCTCAGGAAGCGCGGCTTGACCAGGTGTTGGACGAAGTCCTGAAACGGAACGCCGAACTTTATCGGCGACTGGCTTAATGTTTTTTCTGACCCTCGAAG
>JBJHDE010000674.1:0-3045 GCA_050486385.1 Planctomycetales bacterium
GCCCTGCTGCACGACCTGGGCCACCTGATCCACTACGACGAACCCCTGCTGTGCGAGCATGTGATCCTCAACCCCGAGTGGCTCGCCAACGCCATGAGCAACGTCCTGCTGGACGAGCCCACCCGGCGAGCGGGCGGTGTGCTGGAACACGCCCGGCTGCCCCATATCTGGAGTCGCGGTCCCCAGGTTTATCCCCGCGAACTTTACCCGTTCTTCCTGCGGCTCATGGAAGCGTTTGACCTGAGCTACCGCATGGACGGCGGGCGTCGCAGCCTGGTGGCACCGTTGGTGCCTGCCGAACGCCCCGAACTGCCCTGGCAGGCCGAAACGCCACCCCGCACTTTGCCCAACGGCGAGACCGAATCGGTGCGGGCGATGGTCTGCCGCATTGGCGAGCAAGGCCCCACCGGCTTGCTATCGGCCCTGATGGTGCGATTCCATCGGATTTCGACCGGCATCCACTGGCGGCAGGGTGTGCTGTTTGAGCACGAGGGCCACCAGGCCTTGGTGGATCGCAACGCCGACGGTTCGGTCTTGCGAATCACCGTGCGGGGCGTGTGGCCCGATCATCTGCTAGGTCGGCTCCGCGACGGCCTGGACCACTTGCTCACCCAGCGCTGGCCCGGCGTGAAGGCCCAGATGCTGATGAGTGCCCTGCCCATGTGCCGCAGCGACCAGGAACACTGCCAGGGACTGTTCGCAACGGCCTTTCTTGCCGAGATGCGGTCGCGGGGCGTGCCACAAGTCATGTGCCAGGGCTGCTACGAGCAGTTTCCCGTGGCCAGCCTGCAACCGGGCTTTGCCGCGACCAGCCCCTCGCTGGCCGTCACGGCCGCCGAGTTGGAAGCCCGCCTGACCGACGAACCCCGGCGGCCGGTCGTCGTGCAAATGGTCAACGATTATCTCCGGCTCTTCCTGCGGGCGACCTCCCGCGAGGTCCGCGATGTGCCTTCGTTGTTCGAGTTGTCGGCTCTCCCCAAAGATGGGGATCAGTGGACGTGCCGCTTCACGCTGTTCGATCAGCACCACGGCGGCGAGCGGCCCTACCCGGCGGCGACCTTCTCGCTGGAGTTGGCCAGCGACATGGTCACGCAGATCGCTCCGTATGCCGAGCTTGTCCACCGAGCCCTGCGGCTGGTGGCCCTCCGCGACAACCGCCCGTTCCCGGGCCAATTCAACGAGGCCCTGCTTTCGAGCACCGATGAACGAGTCGAAACCAACGGCGACGGCCTACTGACCCGCGCCCAGCGCGAGGGCCTGCACCGCTTTCGGGCGTTGCTGCTGGATCTCGACACCGAGCACGATTTCGGCGGACTTCTGCCCATCACCACCGCCAGCGGCGACCGCCTCTGGGTCTCGCCCGAACACCATATCCACTACGACCACGGCAACCCCATGCTCGATGATTTGGAGTGAGGGGGAAGGGGGAAAATTCGATGATTCTCGATGCATGGTTCGAGGGCTCGAATCTGGTGGTTCTCTCGGCCGACCATGATCGGTTGGAGATTCCATTTGACGATCTTGAGCGTTTTCTGGGCAGCGTCGGTGGACTGGCCCAAGAGTTCGAGATCGATGACGACGGCCGCTTCTTGGAATGGCCCCATGCCGACTGTCACCTGGGTTGGCTGCAGCTCAAGCAGTTGATTGATCCCCAGGCGCGGCTGGCGAGCCTCAAACGATCGCAGGCCTTTCAGAATCAGTACGGCGCTGCTATTCGCGCACTTCGCGAATCCCAAGGCATCCGCCAATCCCAGATCGTGGGCTTGAACGAACGACAGGTCCGCCGCATCGAACAGGGCCAGCAGTTTCCCACCGTCTCGGCCCTACGGCACCTTGCCCAAGCCCACCGACTTTCATTGAGCCAATATCTCGACAAACTGGCACAACGGGTCCAGCCCACCGCACGTTGAATCGGCTTCACAAAATTCTTGTGGAGATAAGCAAGCCAGTTTAATCCGACCTGCTTGCCTGCCGGATAACCGCGACCACGCACGATCGTTTTCAGAGGGTTGGAATGACGGATAGGCTCGGTAAATCCGGTGGACCGCTCGACTTTCGCCTCTATCTGTTGGGTGACACGCCGGGCGAGGAGTTATCGCCGGAAGGTGCGGCCTGCCTGCGCCCTGATGAAATTGCGCGCAATGTCGCCGAATTTTGCAGGCATACCCAGCAACGGAGTGGCCATGATTTCGCGAGGGAGGTCTTCGAGCTTTGCCCCGTGGCGGGCGTCTTACACATTGAGTCAGCCCCGAGGAACCTCGGAACAGCAGAGTGGCTGGTGCTTGTGAACACCGCGCGAATGAGGCCCGAAACCCTTTCACCCGAATTCATTCGAACCGTACCCGAAGGCCATTTCCTGACTCTTCCGGTTATCAGGTTTATGGCTCTTGAAAGGACTCTCGTTTTCATCGATCAACAGCCAATGACCGCGATCGAGCGATTTGCGATGTTTTTTGGTGATCTCCACGTCGGTTGTCCAGGTTTAAGCAATAGCTATTTTCGAGCCGAACCATCATCCGCTTGCAAGGAGATGTTAGCTTCGAAGAATGCAAAGGAGGGATGGAAGGGCGCGTGCATCTTCTACACCCGTGACAGGTTTGACTGCTACCTTCTTCACCCCGAGGGTCACGTTGGATTTTTTCCGCTGGATTTCGATGAGCCGCTACGACGTTTCGCTGTAAGCTTCGAGGAATTTCTCGACCAATGGCTCGATGCGCTACGAGACAAGGACCGCAACGCGGACGGGAAGTTTTGGCGCTGTTGACACTCTTGTCGTCTCTTCGCATTGACTCCGCCCCGCTGTGAACGCGACCGTCATGGATTCAGGTTGCGTCCCATCCCTGTTAGACCTCTACGCCACTTCGTCCTACGGATCGCTGAGCAGCACTCCCTTCGAAATTCGCGGCACCAGTCCACCATGAATCCTGTCGCCCGCCGGTCTGCCTCCCCGCGTCTCCGCGTGACCCCAAATCACCAAAACGTAAGCAGCGCGATGCCCTTTCAGCGCTCGGAAACGTGTCAGCTCACTGTTCCTCGGTGCTGATC
>JBJHDE010000675.1:0-1230 GCA_050486385.1 Planctomycetales bacterium
GTGCCATTCTCGTCGGCCTCGCCCAGCCGGAGGTAAGTCAGCAGGCCAGCAGTGCCCTGGACGAGGTCTTGATAGCTGGGGTAAAGCTGGCCTTCGTCAATCGCGCCCGGCCCCTGGTCGCTGGTCTCAAAGTGCGTGTAGCGCAGACCCACAATGGACACGAAATCGACCAAGGCCGACGTGCCCGCATCGCTGAAGAACAGCCGGTGGACGACATCGCCCTCGTTGTAAACCAAGTCGCGGAGGACGATCCCGACAGCGCCCCAACCTTGAGTGTGGGTTGAGCCGGTCGCCGTAAAGGCCCCGCCCTGCATGGTCATGAGGTTGTTGCCCACAGGGCCGATATAGCTTGCCCCCGTCGACGAGTCGGCCAAGTTGACAATATCGTAATCGTTGTTGGTCCCGCCTTGGATCACGATGCTGGCTTCCACGTCATCGACGCGGTCCACCCGGAATGAGTCCAAACTGTTCAAGGTGCCGGCAAACTCGAAGACGATGAGATCCGCGCCGGGGCCGACGACCAGGCCACCGACAAAATGCACGCCAATTCCCAAGGGGCTGGAGGACGAGGCGTTCGGCCCCAGCATCTGCTGCTCGGCGACGGTCAGCGTATCGCCCTTGCCACCGGGATTCAAAAACCCGGCGTTGAGCGTCCAACCATCCGTCAACAACTGCTGCCGCGAGCCCATCGCGGGAAGGCCATCAGGCGACAGAAATTGAAAATCCTGGCTGTCGTCGGCGCGGTAGTGAAACACCTCAATCGGCACGAAGCCGTCAGTTGTGATCACACCCCGGTCTTCGGTTTCGACGCTGACAACACGGTTGAACGTGCCATCGAAATCCGTCACCACATCCACCAGGCCGGCCAGCAGATGCCGGGGTTCCAGCGGCTCGGCCATGAGCTGCGCTTCAATCCGCGAGGACGATCGCCGCACGCTGCGACCAAAAGCTTCGCGCATCCGACGCAACAACGAACCGGTGAAGATCAGCATGGCTCGACAACCTCCCGCCCAAACTGGCGGGGTAAGGGGGCAGTGGCTTGCAATGAACTTTGGATCGGGAAGCCTCCAACTCTCGACGCAGCCGCACCGCGCCTCCGGGGCAGCTCATCGCCCTAGACGGCCTCGACGAGGCTCGAAGTGCAGGTTGAAACGAAAGCCGGTCAATCTCCCAGATCCAAATTCCGCCGGCGCGTCCCACTTCGCCAGCAACGCCCCCTGGATGGGCCCC
>JBJHDE010000675.1:1240-3041 GCA_050486385.1 Planctomycetales bacterium
CAATCAAGAAGGGGGCGATCGTCCGGAGGGCGCGTGTTCATCAAATCTGCATTCAACCGTACCTGTGGTTTCGGGCAGGGTCAAACAGTTTGTTGACCTTTGCGGACTTCCCCGACTTGGACGATCGGGCGAGCCCGGACGGGCTGCACGGCCTGTAGCGACTGGTGGAACTTGGCCTCGCAGGTGGCAGCCGCCAGCGCGGCCCTTTACAATCGGGGGCAGCTCGTTGATTGACTCCACTGTTCCCGAGGCCACAGAAGTCCCATGCCCGCAGCCGTTCTCGACAATCACTTCGACCAGCTCCGCGATGCCCTGCAACAAGGAGGGCCCGAGGCTGTGTTCGAGCAGCTCGCCCGCGAGCTGGTCGCGGCCGAGCGGTATCACGAGTTGTTCGACCTGCGGCGGTTGCAGTCGCGGCTGGAAGCCGGATTGCCGGTGATCCTGACCAAGACCCTGGATGAGCTGCCCCCCGACGTGCAGGGTCGGGTCGAGGACCGCCAACTCGAGGCCTGCCGCGAGGTCGGCGGGTATCTGCTGGGGGCTGGGCGGATGATGGATGCCTGGTACTACTTGCGGATTCCTGGCGAACGCCAACGCATGGCCGAGGCCCTGGAGACCTTCGAACTACCGCAGAACGAAGATGGCGACGACGATGACGAGTTGGTCGAACAGTTGATCGGGATCGCGTTTCACGAAGGCGTGGCGCCGCGTCGGGGCTTGCAGTGGATTCTGGAGCACTACGGCACCTGCAATGCCGTGACGCTGTTTGAACAAAGCGTGATGAACCTGCCGCTGTCGGCCCGGCAGACCTGTGGCGAGTTGATGGTGAGTCACCTGCACGAGGAATTGGCTGCCAGCCTGACGCGGGAAATCGAGCGGCAAGAGGGCCAGCCGCCGGACGCCACGAGCCTGTGGAGTCTGATGGCTGATCGGGATTGGCTGTTCGACGGCGAGGCCTATCACGTGGACACCTCGCATTTGGCGATGGTCGTGCGTTTCGCCCGCTGGGCCCGCGACCCGGCGGCCCTGCGGCAGGTGGTCGAGCTGTGCGAGTACGGTCAGCGATTGGCCCCGCAATTTCAGTACGAGGGCGAAGAGCCCTTCCCGGATCTGTACGGCGACCACCGGCGGTTCTATCGGGCCCAGCTTGGGCTTGATGTCGAGCCGGCCGTGGCCCACTTTGCGGAACGGGCCGCGTCCTGTCCGGCCACCGAGCATGGCGGATTGCCCGGGGAAATCTACGTGGTGCTGCTCAGCCGTTTGGACCGGGCCGCCGAGGCCCTGGACGCCTGCCTGGAGTACCTGCCCGAAGGGGTGATGACCAGCGGCCTGGCCCCCACCGTGTTAGAACTCGCCCGACAAGCGGGGGCCTACGACCGATTGTGCCAACTCAGTCAGCAGCGTGGCGACCCGCTGTCGTACACCGCCGGGCTGTTGCAGGCCTGGCAAGAGGCCCAAACCGGGCAGTAATTGGTCACCGTGGGCCGAGCGGCGGGCGTGCGGGCTGGGGCATCCTGGCGGGGGGTGCGTTCTCGTCTCACCCCGCCGGCGCGTCCCTTGAGCCCACGGCCTCCGAGCCCTACAACACAGCGGCAACCGATTTCCGTGGTCTGGTTCGTTCCCCGGCAGTTTTGTGGGCAGTATGCATACCCAGCTTGTGGTACTTGGTGGTGGTCCTGGCGGTTACGCCGCGGCATTCTTGGCGGCCGACCTGGGCATGGAGGTCACGCTGGTCGAGGCCGAAAAGCAACTGGGCGGGGTGTGCCTGCTGCGGGGCTGCATCCCCAGTAAGGCCCTGCTG
>JBJHDE010000676.1:0-3040 GCA_050486385.1 Planctomycetales bacterium
GCTTCCACCGGAAATATGCCGACGAGCCCGCGATGGACGAACTCGGTCGGCAGCGGATCCAGCGCAACTGGGCGGCGGTGCGCGTGGGGCTGGGCAGTCGCGGGGGGCAGAACATGCTGGAACCGGCGGCCTACGGGGCGGCCGTGTGTTTTGGGCCCAACACCCGCAACTTCCGCGATATTGTCGCCGCGCTGCGGAGCGCCGATGCCGCGACGGTGGTTGCCGATGGCCCGGCGTTGACGGCTTTTGTGGCCGAGTGCCTGGCCGATCCCGTGGCCGCTGGGCAGCAAGGTGCCCGGGCCCAGCAATGCGTGCTGGCCGGTCAAGGCGCCACCGCCCGGACCCTGGCCTTGCTCGCCCCCTGGCTCGACCACGGGCCAACCGAGGTGCTGCGGAAAGCGGGTTGACCACCGCAATGGCACGAGCCGCCGGGGCCTCCCTCACGGCGAGGCCTCTCATCGGGAGCGAATGGGACTCGGCCGCGAGTTTCGCCGTCCGCCCCTCTCACCCGACCCCTGCGGTCTGGTTTTTGCAGGTCTTTGCGGCCGGGGGGTGCTCGCCCGGGACGAATTGGTTAGCTATGCTTGATGGATCGGCGGATGATCGCCCTGGCCAATCCTCCCCCCGAATCGCGCTAGGCTATGGACTTGGATATCCCGTTCCACGTGGGGTTTGTGCATCGACTGCGGTTTACGCAGGATGTGCTCGGACCCGACGCCGAGGCCCTGTTGGCGGTGCTTGAGCCCAGCGGTCCGGCGGCTCCCAAGGTGCAGTTCTGGGTTGATGATTGCCTGCTGGATGCCCAGCCCGAATTGCTGGACAAGCTGGATGGCTTCTGCCAGTCGGCTGCCGGACGAATCCGCAAGGCCGGCAACGTGCAGCGGGTGCCGGGCGGCGAGCCGATCAAGAACGATATCCACATCCTGGAGCGGATGCTGCGGTGCTTCAACGCCGCCGACCTGGACCGCCGCAGCTACGTGGTGGCCATTGGTGGCGGAGCCGTGTTGGATGCCGTGGGCTTTGCCGTGGCGATTGCCCATCGCGGGCTGCGGCTGATTCGGCTGCCGACCACGACCCTGGCCCAGGCCGACAGCGGCGTGGGGGTCAAGAACGGCGTCAACCTGTTCCAAAAGAAGAACTGGCTGGGCAGCTTCGCCGTGCCTTGGGCGGTGATCAACGACGCCAGTCTGCTGGAGACGCTTGGCGATCGCGACTTCCGCTGTGGTTTCAGCGAGGCCGTCAAGGTGGCCTTGCTCAAGGATCGCAAGCTGTTCGAGTCCATCGAACAACTCGCCCCGCAGATCAATCGCCGTGATCCCGAGGCCGCCGGTCAGGTGATCCGCGCCTCGGCCGAGTGGCACCTGCGGCACATCACCCAGGGCGGCGACCCGTTCGAGATGCTTGAGGCCCGACCGCTGGACTACGGGCATTGGTCGGCCCACAAGTTGGAACCCATGAGCGACTTCCAACTGCGGCACGGCGAGGCCGTGGCCATCGGCGTGGCCATCGATACCGTTTACTCGTCTCTTGAACATGGCCTGCCCATCGCCGACGCCCTGCGGGTGTTGACCTGCCTGAGCGATCTGGGCTTCCAGCTCGATCACCCCTTGCTGGACAACGCCCAACGCCTGTTTGATGGGATGGAAGAGTTCCGACAGCACTTGGGCGGGCGATTGACCCTGACCATGCTGTCGGCCGTGGGCCAGCCCATCGACGTGCATGAGGTCAACCGGACCAGCATGCAACGGGCCATCGCCCGGGTGCAGAGCTTCCAGCGGTCGCGGAACCCGCAAGCGGTCTAGCGGCCTGGTTGCTGGGGTGATTGGACGGGGCCGCCGCGAGTCGCCGCGGTCAGCCGAGTTTGCGGCTCTGGTGTTCGACCCAGTTTCGGACTTGCTCGGGCAAGGGCTTGTCCGAGCGGCTGCGGCGTTTGCGGCCAAACGGCAGGACCACGGTTTCGTGCGTCCAGGGGGCGGCCGAGGGGCTGAGCTGCAGGACGAGCCGCTCGTCGCTGACGCTCCAACGATCGACCGCCCGCCAGGGAATCCGGCGATGCACGCCCAGGCAGGTGCGTTGGACGCTGTCGCCGTCGAGTTCGTACTGCACCGGCAGAAACAGGTCGCGGACGGCCAACAGCACGAGCACCGTCAACACGGCCCCCAGGGGTTCGCCGCTGCCCCACACCCCCAGGCCGCCGGCCCCGACGGCAAGCAGCATCCAGACCAGAAAGGTCACCGGTCGATCGCGGGGCGGGAACTCGCTCCAGCGGACCCGCGAGGGACGCCCCACCGGCCCAATCGGCACCGGCACGATCGGTGCCGCGGGATCCTCGGCGGCGGGCGTCAGGACACGTCGGGCGGAGG
This sequence comes from Planctomycetales bacterium, assembly GCA_050486385.1. Lineage (GTDB taxonomy): Bacteria > Planctomycetota > Planctomycetia > Pirellulales > Pb10988 > JBJHDE01. The sequence goes on from JBJHDE010000676.1 coordinate 2,364, forward strand.
TCGTCATGCGTTTGATACTAACCGCTGGGCCGGGAAGAATCGATTCCGCAAGTCCACTACCTCTTGCCGCCCGCCGCCAGCGACCACCGCGGCCGCGACGGGTTCGGCCGACCCCTGCGGATGTTGCGGAGCGGCTGAAATGGCAGGGGTCGGTCTATCCGCCAAAATGGGGTGTCAACGGCCACGGCCCGGTGACTTGGCTCCTGGTGAGGAGGGCAAGTACCGGGCCGTGGGTTTCAAGCCAATGGCCTGCTGGTCAGCGGTTTGCTCAGCTCTGGCAGTTGCCCGAGTTCGAGGGAACCACGCAGCAGGTCGGAACCGGGCAGCAGACGGTCACGGGGACCTCGACGCACACGGTCTTGGGCACGCAGCGGGTCACCGTGTAGGGCACCTGCTTGGGCACGCACTTTTCGACCATGATGGTCTTCTCGTAGTGGACCGGCTTGCAGACGTTGTAGCAGACCGTCTTGGTGCGAGTCTCGGGGACCATCTTGCAGACCTTGTACTCGACGGTCTTGCGGACGGTCTCGGGGACCATCTTGCAGGTCTGGTAGGTCACCGTCTTGACGCGCTGCTCGGGGACCATCTTGCAGGTCTGGTAGGTCACCGTGCGGACGCGCTGCTCGGGGACCATCTTGCAGTTCAGGTAGGTCACCGTGCGGACCGGGGTCGCGGGC
>JBJHDE010000677.1:0-3033 GCA_050486385.1 Planctomycetales bacterium
GCTCAAACTGCGGGTGTCGCTGGGGGGCGATCAGGAGCGGACGATCTTTGCCGGCATCAAGAGCGCCTACGAGCCCGAGCAGCTTGTCGGCTCGCTGGTGGTCGTGGTGGCCAACCTGGCCCCGCGGCAAATGAAGTTTGGCCTCAGCGAGGGCATGGTCGTGGCCGCCGGAACCGGCGGCAAAGAGATCTTCGTCCTGCGGCCCGACTCCGGGGCCCAACCCGGCATGCGGGTCCACTGAGCCTCGATTGTTTCACGTGAAACATTTGTCCACTATTTGAGGGCGCGCGGGTGGCGTTGCTTCATCAAACGGTGTGCCACTGCTTGCTGGCAAGCCGTGCGATTGGCTGATCGACGTTGAGTAGTCGATTCGAAGCTCAACCATTCCAGGCAACGTGGCCGTTTCCCACACTGCTTGCCAGGAGGCAAGCAGTGGCACACCTGGGGGGCTACTGAGTTGGATTGTTTCACGTGAAAAAATGTCCATTATTTGACGACGGCTTCGCGGTGGGCGGGTCCGGCGGGATCAGTAGTCCCGGATGTGTTTGCTCCCCCACACCCGACTGGGCAGGCCCTGGATGCGGAGGAAGCCCTCGGCGTCGGTCTGATCGTAGGAGCCGCCGCCTTCCATGGTGGCGATGCCTTCGTCGTACAGGCTGTTGGCACTCTCGCGGCCGTCGACAATGATGTTGCCCTTGTAGAGCTTCAGCCGCACGGTGCCGGTGACCGGCTGTTGGGCCTGGCGGATGAAGGCCAGCAGGGCATCCATTTTGGGGGCGAACCAGAAGCCGTAGTACACGTCTTCGGCCACCTGCGGCGACAACTGATCGCGGAGGTGGACCAGGTCGCGGTCCAAGGTGAGCTGCTCGATCACCCGATGGGCTTCGTACAGCAGGGTCATGCCGGGGGCCTCGTAGACGCCGCGGCTCTTCATGCCGACGAAGCGGTTTTCCACAATGTCGATACGGCCGATGCCGTGGCGTCCGCCAATGTGGTTGAGTCGCCGGACCAGGGCCGCGGGCTCCAGGGCTTGCCCATCGACCGAGACCGGCACGCCACTTTCAAAGTGGATGGCAACAGTCTCGGGGTCGTCCGGCGCCTCTTGCGGCGAGACGGTCATGCCGAACTCGACCAGCTCGACGCCGTTGACGTTCAGGTCCTCAAGCTGACCGGCCTCGTAGCTGATGTGCAGGCAATTCTCGTCCGAGCTGTAGGGCTTGGTCGAGGTGGCCTTGATGCTGATGTTGCGATCCTGGCAGTAGCGAATCATCTCGCTGCGGCCGGGAAACCGCTCGCGGAACTCGGCCATCCGCCAGGGGGCAATCGTCACTGTCTGGGGACTGAGCGCCTCGGCGGCCAACTGAAAGCGGCACTGATCGTTCCCCTTGCCGGTGGCCCCATGCACAAAGCCATTGGCCCCGACCTCGCGGGCCACTTGCAGGCAAACCTTGCTGATGATGGGGCGGGCGATGGACGTGCCCAGCAGGTACACGCCCTCGTAGCGGGCCTGCCACTGCATTACGGGGAAGGCGAAATCGCGGACCAGCTCGTCCTGGGCATCCACAATCCGTGCGGTCTTGGCCCCAATCCGCCGCGCCTTCTCGAGAATCGCCTCGCGGTCCTCGCAAGGTTGCCCAAGGTCCACGTAAATGGCATGCACATCGTGGCCTTGCTCGATGAGCCAGCCAAGAATGACCGAAGTATCCAAACCACCGGAATAGGCCAGCACGCTGGTGGGCATCCGCAACCTCGCGGGCGTATGATGAACGGGACGGTCTCACGGCATCGTTAAGCCGTCAGTGTGGCCCCGGCCGGGCGAACTGACAAGTTCCCGCCGCCGAAAATCACCCGCCTGCGACCACCCGTCCCCAATCGGCCAGGACGACAGCTCTCGCCCTGGGGGCCTGTTGCCGCGCCGGGGCGGCTCAGTAGTTGACCTGGAGCTGGAACCGCAGCAGATCGCCGCGGAACTGCCGATACGAAAGCTCGTCGGCCGCGCTCAAGGCCCGGGTGTTGGTGCGGTCGGTCATGGTGTACATGGCCACGAATTCGCAGCTCTTGCCGACCTGCCACTCGAGACCCAGTTCCAGTTCGTTGATGTGCGAGAACGGGGCATTGCGTTCGCTCTTGTAGCCGCCCTGGAAGTAACTCCAGCGGATGAAGGGCCACAGCTCGCCGTGGTCGGGAATCTCGTAGCGGTACATCGTCATCACATAGCCGCCGTACAGGGCGCGGTGGACCACGGCGGTTTGATCCTCGTTGAGCGAAGGCCCGCGACCGACGGTCCACTCGGTTTGGAAACCCCACGGCTGCGGATAGTAGACGAACGTGGCGCCCAGGCGGTTGTCCAGTACACCATCGGGGTTGCCGCCTTCAATGGTGCCAGTCGGTCGCACCGCTGGGCCCATGCCCAACGGGCTAATCGGCGATGACAGCACCGAGTATTTGCCAGTGTAGCCCTGAATGCCAGTCTCGATGATCTGCCCATTCGCAAACCGGTAAGGAATGGTCAGTCGGCTGACCACGTGCAGGTTGTCGTTCTGTTCCCGTAGCGAACCGCCTTGGCCATTGTACGCGCCAAGGCCAAACACCCCATAGTTGCCCGAGCCCTTGAGCCCCTCGTCCAGCACGAATTGGAAAATCTCCTGGGCGTACTCGGGCGTCCAATACAGAAACATCCCCAAGTCGCGCTCGTTCTTGACGGCGCTGTTGAACGCGTCGTGACGGTCCAAGGGCAAGCGGTTCTGGCTAGATTGCAGGTTCTCCCAGCCGTAGGGCACCTTGGACTGGCCGGCACGGATCCGCCAGACGCGATCGTCATCAAAAAACAAATCGGCGTACCAGTCGCGGATCTCCTCGGCGAAGCGCTCGTTGTTGTCGGACCCGTAGATCAGCTTGTAGTGCGAGATCTCGGCCGGGACCAGCTTGCGCTCGATGAGGTGCCGGCGAACCATCTCGCCGCCAGAGATGTCGAAAAAGACGTTCCGGCGCCAGCGGGCGACGTGGCAGGCCAGGTCGTAGTAACCGATGCCC
>JBJHDE010000678.1:0-3033 GCA_050486385.1 Planctomycetales bacterium
CACCGAGCGAGCGCGATCATCGAGCGTGTCCGACCCGGTCGACCGCTTCGTCAATCGATACCCACTCGGGTTGTTCTTCCTGCCGGGCCCAGGTGCTCGCCCGGGTGCCAAGCCCACATCGCGAAGCAGCGTGGGCATCGGGTCCGGCCAATTCCCACTTGTCACCGCGACTTTCCCAGGAATCCTCAGGCGTTGGCAGTTCAGGCAGCGAGGACACTTACCTGGTCTGGCTGGAACCTCGCGGAACCGTATCGGGTTTCAAGGCCCCGCGGGCTTCGGTGCGGCGAGCCTGGCCGCGCTTCCGCCCCTGGGCGATTGCGGTCTTCCAAGCCGCCGCGTCACCGGTGAGTAGATTCTGCTCCTCGTAGTACATCCACACAAAGTGATCGCAGGTGCTGAAGGCCTCCGCCAAGGTCGACGCCGAGGTTGCGGCGTCCATCGGCCGACCGGTTTCGCCGTCCATGGCGTCGTAAACGCCCCAGCTCAAGCTCACAGCGGGCCATTCGCGGCGAAGCGAGGCGGGGATGAAGGGGGTGTCGGCCTGGGTCGAGGCGATTCCCCACTTCCGCCAATGATAGGCGCCTCGAAATTCGTCCCTGGTACGCAGGCCATACAACTCTCCGCCGTCGCATACCAAGGCCTCTCCTCGCTCCTGAAGCATGCCGGCAAAGAACGGCCCCCAAAGTTCATTCTCGTTTGGCCTGCGGTACACGATCGGTGGTCCCATGTCCGCGGAAAGTGTCGGACCGTGTAAGGTCACCACCACGGCGTTGGGAAACCCACGGCGAACGGCCTTCATGACCTCGGCTCCCCGCTTTCGAGCCTGATCCCGATATTCGTTCAGCGACTTGTCCCGATACCGACAGGTCTGAGGGTAGTCCGCCCATTCTCCAGCATACTCTTCATTGTCGAAGGCGATCCCCGCGAGCCCCGCCTCACGGCAGACTGTTGCGAACGTCTCCCAGTTTGCTAACGGCACTGTCCAGTCATCGAACAAATCCGCCGGCCGATCGTTGAAGACCAGCGCGAGATTGTGCCTGAGTCGCGTCTCCTTAAACTCGGCCAAGGGCTTCAATTCGGTCCGAATCGTTTCGGCAGACAGCCGCTTCTCAGACATCACCCCGAACGAGGACTCGTCAAGGAAGAGAAAGAAGCCATCGATTCCGACGAGTTCCCTCTCCAGCCGATCGAGGTTGTCGAGAATCAGCTTCGGACGAGCCCGCTCGGGCCCCCACTGATGTAGCAAAATGCGCGGTTCATCGCGGAAGTCGGAACCCCATGACGGCCCGACGCCACCAAAGCTGGAAACCGTCAGCAGAACGACGAACGCGACCCGCATCACGCACATCCGTCTGGTTGTTGGACTCGGCTTACGATGTTGTTCATCAATCTCAACGACACTCACCAACCCCACGCCAGAAAGCCGCCCAGATGAGATCTCTCGAGAAATCCTTGTCGCGCATTAAACTCGCCCTCCGACCGGAACACAATCGGTGAATGGGATTTTTATTCACGGCTGAAAGCAGCCGGGCGGGAGATGGCGGCTACTGGGCGGGCCGCTTGCGCGGGCGATGGTGCTCGATGCAGGGGCGGCCGAGGGCGTGGGCGGCGCGCTGGGCGGCGCGGCGGGCGTCGGTGAGTTGGCGGTATTCGGCCAGGTACACGGTGCGGGGTCGGGGGCCGTCGGAGGCCAAATAGAGCTTGAATCGCCGATGCACCGCGTGGGCCCCGCGGATCAGGCTGGGCACGATCCACACGGCCGTGAATTCCTCGAACCGTATCGGCCGCGTTCGCCCGCAACCCAGCAGGCTCAGCCGATCGAAGACCGTCCGCTGCTGGACATCCAATGTGATGGTCCATCGCAGGGCCGACAGGCTACCGAACAGTAAGACCGCCAGCAGGCCCAAGACCAACAGCGTGCCGATCAGCTCGGGCGGCCACGAGCGATCGCCCAGGCCGAGGGCCACGCCCAGGGCGATCAGACCTCCGCCAAACACCGCCGAAGGCACCGTGACCACCGCCAGCCAACCGATGGAATGGCGAAACACAATCGGCTGCGGCGGCGAGGGCGTCATCGCGGTTCAGGCCCGCTCCCAGGGAAAGGCCACGACCTCCGCCAAGTTGCTGGCCCCGGCGGCCAGCATCACCAGCCGATCGAACCCCAACGACACGCCCGCGGCCCGCGGCAGGCCGGCACGCTGGGCGGCGATCAACCGCTGAGGAATGGGCAACGCTGCCTTGCCGTCCCGCACCCGCCAGTCGTTTTGGACTTGGCAGCGTTCGAGCAGTTCGTCGGGGTCCAGCAGCTCGTCGTAGCCGTTGGCCAGCTCGTAGCCTTGCCAATAAAGCTCGAACCGCTCGGCGACCTCCGGCCGCTGGGGATGGCGTCGGGCCAGTGCCGCCTGATGGGCGGGATACTCGTAGACCAGCGTCGGCCGCGAGCGACCCAAGTGCGGCTCGACACAATCGACCAACAGCACATCCAGCCAGCCTTGCCGATCGTCGGGGCGCAGGGTCGCCGGCACACTCAGCCCCAAGGTGCCCGCGCGACGGCGCAGCGTCTCGGTCGAGTCGGCCAGCGGGTCCACGCCCGCATGTTGCTGGAAGGCGGCCTGATAGGTGAGTCGTTCGGCCGGCGGGGCCGCGACAAGCTCGCTGAGCAAACCACTGGTGAAGGACATTTGATCCGCCAGGCTGTTGCCGGGCGCGTACCATTCGACCATGGTGAACTCGGGATTGTGCCGCGGCGAGGCTTCACCCGAGCGGTAGCAGCGGGCGATCTGAAAGATCGGGACCGCGGCGGCTCCCCAGGTGGCCAGCAAGCGCTTCATCGCCAGCTCGGGCGAGGTCTGCAAATAGCGGCGTCCGCCCTCGACGGGCAGCTCGAAGGGGTCGAGATGCCGGTCGATGACGGTTTCTTGCGAGAGGGTCGGTGTCTCGACCTCCAGGTAGCCGGCCAGTTGGAAAAAGTCGCGGACCGCCGCCACGAGCCGCGCCCGGTGCTGCAGGTGGGCCAGCGTCGCGGTGGCGGCA
>JBJHDE010000679.1:0-3028 GCA_050486385.1 Planctomycetales bacterium
GCTGGAGGCCCAGCTCTTGACGGCCGAGCCCGAGGGCTGGCTGGCGGCCTTGGCCGAACAGGTCCACCGGGCCGAACAGGCGGCTTCTTCGGGGCGGGGCCTGGACGATCCCCTGGCCGACCAGTGGTTGGCCGTGGAATGGCCCTTGCGGCTGGCACTGCGATGGCCCGAATTCCGCGAAACCCGTCGGCTGGAGGCCCTGGCCCGCCGCAACTTTGAGCAGGGCCTGGCCCATTGGCTGACCGATGATGGTGATCCCACCCCGGGGGTTCTGCCCCAGTGGGCCGCCGTCATCGACTTGTGGGGACGGGTCTGGAGCCTGGGCGACGGCCGGATCTCGAATCGTGGCTGGTCGCGGGCGGTTCGCGGGCGGTGGGAAGATGCCCTGTCGGCCTTTCTCAAGGGCTTGCGGGGCGATGGGCGGGCGGTGTTCAGTCCCCCCACGGCCGAGCCCATCGATTTGGCGACCCTGGCCGAGCGGCTGCTCGACCTGGAAGACGCCGAGGACCTGCATCAGCGGGCCGTCTGGCTGTGGCCCAAGCGGAGCCCGCCGGCGGGGCTGACCAAGAGCCAAGCGCCCGAGATCCCCGAGGACGCCGAGGAGCCGCTTGACCCGGGTCGCACGAACGAAGACGCCAAGTTCTCGCTGTTGCGTGGGGGATGGTCGGCCTCGCAGCCGATGCTGGCGGTGCGGTGGGATCGCCCAAGTCTGGAGATCGAACTGAGTCAGGCCTCCCAGGTGTGGCTGGCGGGCGAGTGGCCGGTGATTGCCACGGTCGACGGGCAGCGGCTGGAGGCCCACGCGCCGTGGGAAACGCTGTTGTGGAAGACGGACGCCGACGTTTGCTACCTGGAATTGCAAAACGAACTCACACCCACGGTGCGGGTCCAACGGCACCTGTTGGTCAGTCGCCAGGATGGGCTGGTGCTGCTGGGCGAAAGCCTGCTGGCCGATCCGAAAAGCCACGGCCTGGCGTCCAACCTTGAGTTGCACACCCATCTGCCAGTGGCCGAGGGTCTGGCGCTTCGCACCGATCCCAAGAGCCGCGAGGTGTGGCTGGCCGGTTCGCAGCGCGAGGCGCTGGCCATGCCCTTGTCGCTGGGCGAGTGGCACACCGATCGTCGCGACGGGGCGAGTCGGGCCGAAGCCGGCCGGCTGATCGTCTCGGCCATGCCCCGCGGGCTGAGTCCGCTGGTCCAGGGGGCGTTCACCTGCTGGGCCCTCGACCTGGGACCGGCGCGGCCGGGGCGATCGCTCACCTGGCGGCGTCTTACTGTGGCCGAAGAACGCCGACCCGTGGGCTCGGGCACCGCCGTGGCTAGGCGGCTGAGCCTCGGTCGCCGGACCTGGGTGCTGTATCGCTCGCTTTCGGAGCCCGTCCCCCGGACCTTTCTGGGTGTCCACTGTGCCGGCCAGTTCCTGCTGGCCCGCTTTCAGGGCGACGGGCTGACCCAGACGATTCTGGAAATCGAGTGAGATAGCCAGCGAGTGAGCCGGCAGGATCAGGCATCGGCGGCGTTTTGTGGGGGATGGGGCCTGCCCCGAGCATCGGGTGGCCCCCAACTTGTCGCACTTGGGGCGAGTCGTTGCGAGCCGCGTGGACGACCGTTAGAATCCGCTCGCAGTTGAGCCCGAGGAGTTCGAAGTCAGCGCCTTGTGCGAATCGCCCGACGGTCACCAGCCCGTGTGGCTGCCTGTCGGGCCGGGTTCGCGATTTCGGGTCACCGCCCTGCTGGGACACACCGAGCGATTCGCCCCACACGGGCGAGTTGTCGGCGGCGGGGCGAACCCAGGCAAGTCGGCCCGACCCGCCTCCCTTCCGAACTCCTTGTTGACTCCAGACAGCGTTGACTCCAGACAGCCGGACCCATTTCCGGGCGGCGATTCCGTGTCGAGCGTGTTCGAGCCCCAGGACGTGCAATGCCTCAACGAAACATGATTGTGGCCCAGAGTGGTGGGCCGAGTGCCGTCATCAACAATTCGCTGCGCGGGGTGATCGAGGCCGCCCGCGACTTGGACGCGATTGGCACCGTTTACGGTGGTCGCCACGGGATCGAAGGGGTGCTCAAGGAAGAACTCATCGACCTGTCGTCGCAGTCGCCCGACGAGATTGCCTTGTTACGAGTCACGCCGGCGGCGGGCTCGATTGGCACGTGTCGCTACAAGATCAAGGCGCACCAGCAGGAGGACTTTGATCGCGTGGTCGAGGTGTGCAAGGCCCACGACGTGGGCTATTTCTTGTACATCGGCGGCAACGACTCGATGGATACGGCCAACAAGGTGGCGCTGTTGGCCCAGGAGCGCGGGCTGGACCTGGTGGGCATTGGCGTGCCCAAGACGATTGATAACGATGTGGGCGATAGCGCATTCGAGCTGATCGATCACACCCCGGGTTACGGCAGCACCGCCAAGTACTGGATGCACGCGGTGCAGAACGCCAATGAAGAAAACGCGGGCAGTTGCCCGCCCGACCCGGTGTTGGTCATGCAGGCCATGGGCCGCAAGATCGGCTTCATTCCGGCCGCCGCCCGGCTGGCCGATCCGCACCGCGAGATGCCCCTGCAAATTTACCTGGCCGAGAGTTCCTGCTCGCTGGAGGAGTTGCACAGCAACGTCAACGAGAGCCTCAAGCAGCATGGCCGTTGCGTGGTGGTCATCAGCGAGGGCTTCAATGTCGGCAGTCTGGGCGAGGTGAAAGACTCCTTCGGCCACACGATGTTTTCCGCCAGCCAGACGACCGTGGCCCAGACGGTGCCGGAAGGTTCCGAAACCGCCGTCCATACCGTGCCGATGGCCAATTGCGTTGAAAATGAATCCTGCCCGCTTTCCTGCGCGGCCATGACAATGAATGTCGGGATGGAAAGTGAGGCGGAGAACGCATCCGCGCCTTCTTCCTGCGCCGCCATCGTCAATTCGACGCTTGACGACAATTCCGCAGAGAAACTGTCATCCCCGGTTTCGGATGCGTCCATATCGGCGGTAACCGGCACGGTCAGCGGCGTGCCGGAAATCGACCAGTCGTCGAAC
>JBJHDE010000680.1:0-3024 GCA_050486385.1 Planctomycetales bacterium
CGCCGGTTCGGCCTATATGACGGGGCCAGCCGTCGAGGTGTTCTCGGGCGAATGGCCCGATTGATCCGTTCGCCGCAGCAAGGATGCGAGGCACGTGATGAAGCTGAAGATTTCTCATCCCCTGCTGAACCAGGCCGTGGGCCTGCTGGGCAGCACGCTGCTGTGGGCTCACGCGCATACGCTGGACAGCAAAGCGGCCCACTTCGACCGTCGGGTCGACCCGCTGCATCCCCGACGGATCACGCCGGCGATTTATGTTTTCTGGCACGAGTACATTCTGCACCCCTTGGTGAATCGCGCGCATACCGGCACCACGATTCTGGTCAGCGGCCACCGCGACGGCCAATACCTATCGCATATCGCCCGGCGGCTGGGCAGCAAAAGCGTGTTCGGGTCGACCAGTCGCAATGGCGTGGCGGCGCTCAAGCACCTGCTGACCCACAACCGTGGGCCCATCGCCATTACGCCCGATGGCCCGCGGGGCCCCCGACGCGAGTGCGCTCCGGGAGCGATCTTTCTGGCCGCTAAGCTGGGGCTGCCGCTGATTGCCTTGGGCGTGGGTTACGATCGTCCCTGGCGGCTGAAGACCTGGGATCGCTTTGCGATTCCGCGGCCCGGCAGCCGCGCGCGAGCCGTGTTTGGCCCGGCGTTTCAGCTTCCCAAACGTTTGGGCCGCGATGGCCTCGAGTATTGGCGGCTCAAGGTCCAACAGCACCTGAACGACCTGACCCAGTTTGCCGAGGACTGGGCGGCCTCCGGCGACTGCGTGGCAGGCGAGATGTCGTTCTACCCCCGCCACTTCCCCTACAAAGGACTGTTTAACCAATCCGATCTGGTGGACATTGGCGATGGCTCGCCCGGAACCAGTCGCGAAAAGGCGGCCTGACGGGCGGCGAAGGCTGTCTGATCGTCGCATGGGTTGAACGCGGAAAAATCGGCCGGCATCATATCCAATTCGCCCGACACGCCGATTCCGAGGTGGATCATGACCGCGACGACTCGCCGCCGCGCGCTGCAAGCGGCTGCCGCTGTGCTGGCGACAGGCACAAGCGGCCTGTGGGCCGCCAGCGCGGATCGTCCCTTGAAAGTGTGCCTGCTTTCGGGGTCGTTTGAGTACGAAAGCGACAAGACATTGGCCGACTTCCAACAGGAGTTGGAGACCAGGTATCCGGTGGAAGCCCGGTTGCTCAAGGCGCCCAACGAGAAGCAGCTTCCCGGGCTGGAGGCCCTGGACGACGCCGACCTGATGGTCCTGTACACCCGGCGGATCACCCTGCCCGAGGCCGACCTGGAACGGGTCAAGCGTTACCTCCTGGCAGGGCGTCCGATAGTGGGAATTCGCACCGCCAGCCATGCCTTCCAGAACTGGCTGGAGCTGGACAAGCTGGTGTTGGGCGGCAACTACAAGGGGCACTTCGGGCGAAATCTGAAGACGAGCCTCACGCTCACCGAGGCCGGCGACGAGCACGCCACGACCCGCGGATTCAAGCCGTTTGAGTCCTCGGCCAGTTTGTACCGCAATACCGGCGTGGCCGACGACGTGACCGTGCTGATGAACGGCTCGATCCCCGAGCACACCGAACCGGTGAGCTGGGTCCGTCGCTTTCGCGAGGGACGCGTGTTCTACACCTCGCTGGGCGGTCAGGCCGATTTCCGCGAGCCAGCGTTTCGGGCGATGCTGACCGCCGCGGTGTTCTGGGCGGCTGGCCGCCAGGTTCCCGAAGGTGTGGTCGCCGACGAGTCCGAGTCCTCGTAACACCGGCTTCGGCGAACGCTTTCGCCCTCGGCTGTTGGATTGCCGCGATGTCAGACGACATCCCCAAGTTTGATTTTCTTTGAGAGTCCTCTCGCACGGCCGACGAATGAATATCGCCCTCGGTTCCGATCACGCCGGCTTCCATTACAAGCAGCGGATCAAGCAGCATTTGGAAGCCGCCGGCCACACGGTGGTGGATTTTGGTACCGATAGCGATCAGCCGGTCGACTACCCGACTTACATCCGCCCGGCCGCGCTGGCGGTGGCCCACGGCGAGTGCGAACGGGGCATCGTGTTGGGCGGCAGCGGCAACGGCGAGGCGATTGTGGCCAATCGCATTCCCGGAGTGCGGTGTGCCTTGGTGTTCAACGACGACACCGCCCGCTGGGCCAGTGCCCACAACAACGCGAATTGCCTGTCGATTGGGGCGCGCACCGTGACCTTGGACCAAGTGCTGCGAATGATCGACCTGTGGCTGAGCACCCCGTTCGACGGCGGCCGGCACCAGCGTCGCATCGACATGATCGATACGGTAACGCACTCCAGAGGATAAGTCCGGCGCAAGCGGTCACTCGTCCGCTTCAAGGCGGCGTCCACGCGGGGTGACTTCCAGGATGACGCTCTCGCTGTCGGTTCCCGCCATCGGGTAGCTGACGATCGGCGTGATCGAAAGCCGCTTGGTCAGGCCACGCCGACCGGCCTCGGCACACTCATCTTTCCAGGCCGGGCCTTTGACGACCAACAGCCGTCGAAACCGTGGCCAAGAATCGGCCAGCCAGCCCAACAGCTTGGGCATAGGGGCCACCGCCCGCACCACCAACGTGTGATAGCCGCGTTGTTGGGCCAAGTGATCTTGCACGCGATTGCGATGCACCGGCACATCCAGCCCCAGCTCGGCGACTATCGACTCCAGGGCTTTGACCTTCTTCTCGGTCTGGTCCAACAGCTCAATCGCCAGCTCGGACCGCAGAATCTTGAGCAAGATGCCTGGCATACCGCCGCCGGTGCCCACATCCAGGTGCGTGCCCACCGCCGGCAGCAACCGGCTCAGTTCCAGGGCATCGGCCACGTCGCGACTGACGAAGCGGTCAAAATCGGTGTGCCGCGTGAGATTCATCTTCTCGTTCCACGACCACAGCAGTCGGGCGTACTGCTCCGCCTGGGAGCGACTGCGGCGCTCGTCCTGGAAGGCCACCCACCGGGACTCCGCCGCACCGACCGCGACCGCCGCCACGGCAGCCGCGGCGCCGAGATGAATGGCGTAGGTC
>JBJHDE010000681.1:0-3007 GCA_050486385.1 Planctomycetales bacterium
TTGGCGGGTTTGATGTCGCGATGCACCATGCCCTGGTCGAAGGCGTGTTGCAGCCCCTCGGCGGTTTGCCGGATGAATTCGCAGGCCCAGGCCACGGGAATGGGCCCGCCCCGCTTGGCATAGGTCGCCAGGTCGTGACCCGGGACGAACTCCATCACCAGAAAGTGGTGAGGCCCGTACTGCCCGGCGTCGTGGGCGGTCACCACATTGGGATGATCCAACTTGGCGGCCGCGCGGACCTCGCGGCGGAACCGGGCCACCGCCGTGGGATTATCGATCCGGGTACGACTCAGCACCTTGAGCGCCACCTGCCGACCCATGACCTGGTGCTCGGCCCGGTAGACCTCGCCCATGCCGCCGGTGCCGATCAGGTCCAACAGGGTGTAACGGCCAATCACAAACGAGGTCCGCCCCGATCGAAGCTGGACCACTTGCCAGTCGGTCAGATGGCCCTGACTGGCCAGCCCCTCGAGAATGGCCTCGGGGGTTCGGCCCGCACGCACATCGTGATTGACCTGCTCCAAAATGGGTGGAGCAAGCAATCGACTCTGTTCGAGCGTGATGATCAATTCGTCGCCGGTCGCCGGAACCATACTGCTACGACGGCTGCATTTGAGATAGAAAAAGCGTCTCCCCATCTTACCTGCCAGCGACACTTTTGTCCCACGAATTCACCCCCAATCGCCCTGAAACAGGGCCCCATCAATGGGTGGGCGTGATGATTCCGGGGCGTGCAGGCCGAGCCCTCGATTGCGGTCCGGGTGGGGGGCGGGGATCCCGGTTGGGGCCGGGATGCGGACAGTGTCCCGGAATGGGCGGCGTTGCGGCCCCAATACGAAGTCCTAGGTGGGACCCGAGTGGGTGGCTTCGTCGATCACCTCGGCGGTGGCTTCGGGATCGCGGGCCAAGCGCTTGACGGCCTCGACGCTGGCCGTGTTGTGGACCTCCCACGGCAATTGCGGGTCGTTGGGCGCGGGGTTCGGATCGCCCACGATCAGCCGGGCCGAACGGTCTCGGGTGAGGAAACTCCAGGACCACTGCAGGGCGACGAGCACTCGGTTCTGAAACTCGACCAAGTTGATTAAGTGAATAAACAACCAAGCCAGCCAGGCCGTGACGCCCGAGAACCGCGCCCAGCCCAGGTCGGCCACCGCGGCGTTGCGGCCGATGACGGCCATCGAGCCGTAATCGCTGTACTTGAAGGGTCGCACCGGGCGATCGCGATCGCGTTTGAGAATGGCTCGGGCGACGTAATGACCTTGCTGCATGGCCACTTGGGCCACGCCCGGCAGGGGCTGTTCGGTGCCGTGATGGAAATGGGCCAGGTCGCCGATCACAAAAATTTCGGGATGGCCGGGCAGGGTGCAATCGGGGCGGACGACAACTTGCCCCGACCGAGTGGTCTCGCAGCCGGTTTCTTCGGCGAGCGCGCGGCCCAGGGGCGAGGCCTGCACGCCGGCGGCCCAGAGCACGGTGCGGGTACGAATGAAGTAAGTGCTGGAGGCGTCAGCCACTTCGATGTGATCGGGTTCGACCCGCGCGACGCGCGACCCGGTGCGGACTTCGACCCCCTTGTGATGCAGCGTGCGTTGGGCCTTCTCGCTGAGGTCCGGTGGATAGGCCTTGAGCAGGCGGTCGCCGGCGTCCAGCAAAATGATCTCGGCCCGGCTGGGGTCGATCCGCCGGAAGTTGTTGGTCAGCGTATCGTGGGCGATTTCCGACAGGGCGCCGGCCAGTTCCACGCCAGTGGGGCCACCACCGACGATGACGAACCGCATCCAATCCGAGAGGGTATCCGGCGGCAACGACTCCCGCTCGGCGGCTTCAAAGGCCCCCAGGATCCGTCGCCGCATCTGGGTCGCGTCTTCGATGCTTTTGAGCGGCGGGGCCAGCAGGCTCCACTCGTCGTTGCCGAAGTAAGAATCGCGGCTGCCGGTGGCGACAATCAGCCGATCGTAGGGGATTCGCTGGCCATTTCTGAGGACCACCGCTCGGCCCGTGACATCGAAGTCGGTCACTTCGCCCATGAGGACCGTAACGTTGTTCTGGCGTGCGAAGATCTGCCGCAAGGGCGAGGCGATATCGGCCGGCGAGAGGCTGCCCGTGGCCACCTGATAGAGCAACGGCTGGAACAGGTGATAGTTCTGGCGGTCGATCAGGGTGATCTCGACGTCCGCCCGCCGCATGGTCTTGGCCGCGTACAATCCGCCGAACCCGCCACCGACAATCACAATCTTCAGCACAATCAGCCCCCACGGGTGTGTGTCGCTCGTCGCCGCATTATACGGCCGACCGCCATCGCGGGTGAGCCGGTGGGCAACGAACCCAGCCGAGGCCGCTCGAAAGCGCCTGGCCGAGCCTTCCTCAGCCGGAATCGCGGGCCTGAGCCAGCGCGGCGACCAGGGCGGCCAGATCCTCGCGGGTGTGGCCACTTGTCAGGCTCACCCGCAGCCGCGCGGTGCCGGGTGGCACCGTGGGGGGACGAATGGCCGGCACCCAGAAAGCCTGCTGCCACAGGGCTTCCGCCAGGCGGACCGCGGCGTCGGCCGAACCGATCGTGATGGGGATGATTTGGCTCTGGGACGGTCCCACATTCCAGCCGTCGGCGGCCAGCGTCTCGCGCAACCAGGCCGCCTGGGCGAGCAGCTCGCGGCGGCGGTGGGGTTCGTCGCGGACCAGTACCACCGCCCGCCGCGCCGCGGCGGCCACGATGCCCGGCATGGCGGTGGAGTAGACGTAGGCCCGAGCCTTGTGGATCAGCCATTCGATCAGCAGTTGGCTGCCGCCCACAAAGCCGCCGCCAGCGGCCAGGGCCTTGCTGAGGGTGCCCACATGGATGTCGATGCGTGACTCGCAGCCGGCGGCCTCGGCCAGGCCACGCCCGGCGGGTCCGAAAACCCCGGTGGCGTGGGCTTCGTCGACCAACAGCATGGCCTGGTGCTCGTCGGCCAACTGGCACACATCGGCCAGCGGGGCGGCATCGCCATCCATGCTGAACAGGCTATCG
>JBJHDE010000682.1:0-1186 GCA_050486385.1 Planctomycetales bacterium
CATTGAACCACGAAGACGCGAAGAGCACGAAGACGACGTGCCCCACCATCGCGCTCTTCGCGTCTTCGCGGTTAGTTCTCCTGATTCGGGCACTCAGCTCCGATTCGGTCGTCTGGTTCGGCGCAGTTTGCCCAGCGGGCTTGGACGGCGCGGGGGAAACCGTCGGATTTCCGGATTGTTCGAAGACTTGCACAGGGATCAGTAATACCGGTGGGCAAAGCCGTCTGCGAGACGAAAGCTGTTCACAATCGATCGGGATTGAAGGGCGCGTCGGGCACGGTGCCGCGGACACTGGCGGGGAATTGTCGACGGAGTTGTTCGACAAGGTCCTGGTGATGGGCTTCGGCGGCGCGGTTGGTCTGCTCGCGGCGATCCTGCTGGTGGTCGTAGAGTTCACGACCCCGCTCTCCGTCGTTCCATTCAATATAACGGTAGCGCTCGGTGGTGATCGCTCGGCCCATGACCGGTTGCCCGTCGCCGGGGCGGAGAATCTGGGTGTAGGCCGGGTGGGGCCAGGGGTGTTGCGGATCCTTCAACAACGGCCGCAGGCTGCGGCCGTCCAGGTGATCGGGGGCCGGCAGCCCCGCCAGATCCACCAGCGTGGGATACAGGTCAATGAATTCGACGACCCGCTGGCAGGCGACCCCTCGCCGAAAGTCGCCCGGGGCGGCAATGATGACCGGGGCCCGCGCCGACTCGTCAAACAAGGTCCGCTTCTGCCACAATCCGTGTTCGCCCAGGTGGTAGCCGTGGTCGCTCCAGAACACAATGATCGTGCGATCGGCCAACTCAAGCCGGTCCACCGCGTCGAGCATCCGGCCAATCTGGGCATCCACAAAACTCACCGAGGCGTAATACGCCCGCAGCGCTTCGCGTAGAGTTTCCTCGGGCAGCCCGTAGTTGGGTTGAGGAATGTTGTGCGGAATGGCCGCCTTCGGGATATCGTCGCGATCGCCGTCGGGGACTTCGGGCAACTCGATGGCCTCCAGCGGGAACCGCTCGAAGTACTTTTTCGGGGCGACATAGGGTGTGTGGGGTCGGAACAGTCCCACGCCCAGGAAGAACGGCTGGTCGCCGTGTTGTTCCAACAAGCGGATGGCTTCGCTGACGGTCATCCCGTCGGTTTGCTCTTCGTCGGTGCCTTCGGCGGCCAGCCAGCTCATGGCCGCGCTGATGGGTCGGTCGG
>JBJHDE010000682.1:1196-3006 GCA_050486385.1 Planctomycetales bacterium
GCGGCCCTTGGGATTGATCACCCGCTGCCAGGAGGGCGGATCGTCCAGCCCGTTGGTGCCAATTCCGGCGGGCACGTTGTAGTGATAGATCTTGCCGACCCGGGCGGCATACCAACCGGCCTGGCGAAACGCTTGGGGCAGGGTCAGGATGTCGGGTTGCTGGTCGCGGAAGTGACGGTCCAGGTCGTACACGCCCAAGGCATCGGGGCGTTTGCCGGTCATGACCGAGGCCCGGCTGGGATTGCACAGGGGGATTTGGCAATACGCCCGCTCGAAGAACACGCCCCGTTCGACCAGTCGGTCGAGATGCGGCGTGGCCAGGCCCTGGGGGCGGGTGCGGCCCAGGACGTTGCCCAGGTCGTCGGAGACCAGAAACAACACGTTCAGCGGCCGATCGTCGGCAGGCGGGGGCGGTTCGGCCGGGGCGGTGCCGGCCAGCAGTCCCAGCCAGCCCAGAGCCAGCCCCCAGTGGTACGGACGGAGGGAGCGAATCGCGGGCATGGGGGCACTTCTCTTGGCAAAGCGGGCATCGGGGCGGACGGCCGGTTGTGGGGCATGGTCAATTGTCGCACGGGTGGGGTCAAGGGGCCGGATGGGGCGGCGGGGTCGCTTTACAGGCGGCGGGCGACCGGTATGATTGAGGCTTGCGGAAGTCTTGACGCTGCCACTATTTGGGTTGCCACCCTCGATGACGCACCTGCGAGGGTCTGGACGGATCGTCGTTATTTCGGGCCCCAGCGGGGTGGGAAAGTCCACGGTTCTCGCGCGGTTGTTCGATGCGTGTCCGTTGCCCTTGGTGTTCAGCGTCTCGGCCACCACCCGCGCCCCACGGCCGGGCGAGGTCGACGGGGTCCACTACCACTTTCTGTCGGCCGAGGAGTTTCGTCGGCGATTGGTGGCGGGGGCGTTTGTTGAGGCGTTCGAGGTGTACGGCAAGGGCCATTGGTACGGGACCCTGCGAGAAGAGATTGACCGGGGCTTGGAACGCGGGCAGTGGATTGTGGTCGAGGTGGATATCCAGGGGGCCATGGCCATGCGGACGGCCTACCCGGCGGCGACCAGTATCTTTCTGCATCCTGGCTCGATCCAAGAGTTGCGGCGACGGCTGATCCGTCGGGGCACCGAGACGCCCGAGGCCTTGGCCCGCCGGCTGGATGCGGCCGAGCAGGAATTGAGCCTGGCGGATCGCTATCATCATATTGTGGAGAACGACGACCCCGACGTGGCGGCCCAACACATTTGCGAGATCTTGCAGGGGCTCGCTCCGTGAGGGGCCGGCATCCCCAGGGGCCGAGCGGTCCGGCAACGAGCGACGAACCAAAACACAGTGGCTATCGGCTATTGCGAGCATGCGGCCCTGGGAGCCAGGCTCGGCAACGTTTCTTTCGAGGAGCACTATGCACGATGAATTGAAGGAAGAAGAGATCGTCAACAAGGTGGGCGGTCGCTTCAAACTGTCGACGTTGATCCAAAAACGGATGGTCGCCCTGAACTCCGGGGCGCGGCCGTTGGTGGATCTCAAGACCGATGACAAAATGGCCATCGTGATTCAGGAGATCATGCAGGACAAAATCTACCTGGATACGTCGAGCAACCTCCGCATCACCGGCGAGGCCGAGCCCTTCACCGGTTCGATTCTCGACTTCGACGACTGATGCACGGCTACGAGATTCTCATCGGCGTCAGCGGGGGCATTGCCGCCTACAAGACGGCCACGCTCGTCAGCCAGCTTGTGCAAAGCGGGGCGGGTGTGTCGGTGATTTTGACCGCTGGCGGTCGCGAGTTCATCGCCCCGGCCACGTTCGAGGCC